>JAAUPE010000196.1 GCA_012034595.1 Calothrix sp. CSU_2_0
AGTCATAGTATTTCCTTTTGTTTATAAATTTATTGAGGCTTACCAGAGGTTTTATGCAACACATATTTTTATCGCCATGATTTTTCCCTGGTTTGCATTACCTTTCTTGTCATGCCGCGATCGCATACGACTCAAGAATGAGAATCGCTCACGAAGTTTGACTCCCAGCTACTTTTATTACCTCCCAAAGTAACCATATTGATATCGCTAAACCAATGGCACCACTAATTAACACTGCTGGTAAGGTTAACAACTGCCGGGTATATCCGAGATAATAAACCCAAATACTTAAGGGGAATAGTAAAAATAATCCAGTCAGAGTACCGGGACGAAGTTGTCGAGCTTTCCAACTTAAAAACAAATGGTCGAGTAGGGGATGGGTAAGACCAACCGCAGGCAAAATCATCCCCAAAATTTGCCATTGCCACCCCGCAAGGGCTGTAACAAATGCAAAGATAAATACAGGTATATTTTCTAAAAATAATCCAGTATCAAAAAGAACTAAACGCCAATCTGGTTTCACTTTTTCGTAGGCTGGGAGCCATACTTCTGCGATTGTATGGAGAATTAACGCGATCGCCAATAACCAAATCGATAAATTTTGTAACGCCATAATTGTTTTACGATGGGAATAGCTTTTATCCTGTAAATAAGAGTCTTGCGTAATTAGCGTGCTAAATTAGTTAGAAAAAACCTTAAAACCCTTGCTGGGCAATCATAATAGTCATTATTCTCTGCCTTTTAAATCTGATCGCTAAAATTTAGGCTACAAGTGCCTGTAAGCCTTGATTTAAAAGCAAATTTATCAACTTTAATTAAAGATTTAGCACGACAAGTACGAAAGAGCCGGTTTTTCTGAGAGAACAAAACTGTAAAAGTTTTAATCCAAATCGCCGTTGCTGTGTTTGACTAGAGGCTTACCAGGGTGGGTATCTCATAGGTTTTGAGGTTAGGAACGAGAATAATTGTTGGACGCGCTACCCACCTACCATTTTAGATCAAAATTCACGTCGCATCACAAGTTCGCCGTCCTCTTCTTTTCCGGTGTAAACAAAACCCATCTTCTCGTAGAACGGACCTGGACCACCTTTGGCTGGCACACAACTTGTTTCGACTGCATCTGCCCCAGGGCGCGTTTTGACGTGTGCGAAGAACAACTCCAGTGCCTTTCGCCCGTACCCACGCCCCTGGTATTGCTCATCTATCATAAAGCGCCACAGAAAGTACTCTTGCTGAACTGCGTTGTCCTCCAACATCAAAAAACCGACTGGCACATCGAGAGCGTAGATTGCGCGGAACCAAGCAACCTCTGGATTGAAATGGGCTTCTGCAATAGACGCAGCGTTGGATGTCACGAACTGCTCTTGGTGTGGGGCTACTTTTAAGCGAACGATATCACGCCAGTTTTCCTTAGTAATCTCGCGCAGCGTTACTTCGAGGTCGAATTTGGACATACAGAGTATTCTCCCTAAACCATGTCTTTTAAGAATAGTTTCTTACTGAACAATACAAGCCACACCACTTAAACATGCAATTCGAGATTATTGCTGAGAAACTTAAAATTCATTTACGAAGTATTTCCATTGGCGATCGTAAACAGTTGCCAACTGGTTGAATTGTTGGCGTATCTTATTTGCTTGGATGGCATGAATCATGAATTTTCATAGTGCGATACCCCGGAGGAGTCGCTACGCGATCGCTAATAGCCAAATCGATAAATTTTGTAATGCCATAATTGTTTTACGATGGGAATAGTTTTTATTCTGTAAATAATCAACCAGATAGATGTATACATATTTGGTGCGAGTAATTCCAAGAATTTAACCGCACCCTTTTCATCTATAGGGGGCTTGTCAGGGTTTTATGCAGCCGATATTTCGGTGTAACTTCCCTGCAAGCCCTAACTAATCTCAGCCTTTCTGGTAATTTCGCATTGCTGCACAGTTTCGCCCATAAGTTGATTGGTAATCGTCGATTTTCTTATGGTTGCAGGTAAATGGCTAGTAGATGGGAACGAGCGTACTCAAAACGGTGAGTTCCATGAGATACCAACAACATTTCGTCATTACATCACGGCAGATGGTTCTTCAGTTTTATGACATTTATAAAAAACCTGGCATTAAATCAAATTTTGATTTTTTGTTTTCACACGCTGATAAAATTCTTCCATCGTTTCAATAAAAGAACTATCTTTATCCCAAAATGCTGGATAATCTCCCTGTTTTTTAATCAAAATTGCGGATACACTATTATTCGTTGAAACCTCAATTGTTTGGGGTAGTCGCTTTGTACCTAACCAAAATTCTCTCGCACTAGTTTTAACAGTAACTTCTTGCTTTTGTGGCTGGGTATAGAAAGAAGTCGCAACTTCGTTACTGATTTCTTTAGTATCTAATTCTTGGGAAAGCGCTATTCCTAGAGGTGTTTGGGCAAGTTTAGCTTGGAGTTCAGCTTTCGATAATCCCCGGAGTTCAAATAGTAGAAAGGGATTACTATCGAGTTGAGAAGCAACTAAATAATAAACTCCTGCTATGTGTTTACAAGGGTTAGAAGAATCGGGACAAGAACATTTTGTTTTGAAATCCTGACGACTCTTTGGTAAGAGATGTAATCCGAGTTGGGAAAATGTATCTTCAATATTTTCGGGAACCTCATTTAGTAAAAGTCGAGAAACAATACTCGCTTTTGATGAAAGTTTCTCAATTGCCAGATTCCAGCTTGTTTTGGGGATAGGTGTAATTTGAATGGAAATATCATAAGTTGGTTCTTTATGAACCCCAAAATATGGATTTACTGAACCTCTAACTTTGGCAGTAATTTGATTGCCGTTGATTTCAAAGCTTTTGACTTTTCCACCACCAGCATAAGAACGACCTCGTTGCAATCTACCAGAATCGGTAAATGATTCCAATGCTTTAATGAAAATTTCTCCCCACCAAGTTCGAGAAAATTTAGTCATAAGTTTTAGAGAGTTAGGAGTTTTGAGTTTTGAGTTAGGAATTATAAATGTAGAGACGTGATATATCACGTCTCTAATTATTCCAGTATTGCGCTTTTATTCAACGCTATTAACTGTTTAAACGCTTCATTATCAAGTTCTGTCAACCACGATTCATCACTCCCAACTACCGCAGCAGCAAGTTTTTTCTTATCTTCAATCATTTGGTCAATTTTCTCCTCTAAAGTCCCAATTGCTACAAATTTATGCACGAAAACGCTCTTTTTCTGCCCAATTCGGAAAGCGCGTTAGCGAAGCTTACCGCAGGTATCGCTTGCTTGTTCTTCGACTGCTGGATTCCACCAACGATCAAAATGGAAGACGTGATTGGCTTTGGTCAATGTAATCCCCACACCACCTGCTTTTAATGAAAGTATAAAAACTGATGGTTCCGTCTCCGGGTTCTGAAATTCCTCAATCATCTTTTCCCGACGCTGACGGGTTGTTCCACCATGCAGGTAATATGTGTTGTAATGTAGCGCATGTTTGATATGTTTCTCGATTGATTCGCAAACTTCCGTAAATTGACTGAATACCAGTAAACTATCTCCTTCGGAAACTGCCTCTTCTACCATTTCCACCAAACGACTAAGTTTATGCGATCGCGTGGCTGAAAATTCGCTACCATCTTGGAGGAATTGGGCTGGATGGTTGCAAATCTGCTTTAATTTCATTAATGTGGAGAGAATTAAGCCTTTGCGTTGAATTCCTTCTGCCTCTTCTAACTGCTTTTCTACGTCTTTAACAACTGCTTCGTATAAAGATGCTTGTTCTTTGGTAAGGTTGGTGTAGAGTTTTTGGTCAACTTTATCTGGTAAATCGTTAATAATCGATTGGTCAGTCTTAACTCTGCGGAGAATTAAGGGTTCAACCAACTTCTTCAGGGTACTCGATTTAACTCTGTCGTTATCCTTCTGGATGGGAATTTCAAAGGATTTACGAAACTGTGCTTCTTTCCCCAAGTAACCGGGATTGAGGAAGTTAAAAATTGACCACAAATCCAGCAAGCGATTTTCTACAGGTGTTCCCGTCAATGCGAGACGGTGTTTTGCTGATATTTTTAGGATAGCTTTGGTTTGTGCTGCTTTGGGATTTTTGATATTTTGCGCTTCATCCAATACCAAACGCTGCCACTCGACACTATTTAATAGTTTTTCATCTTTGCGAGCCAAAGTAAAGGAAGTAATTATCACATCATGTTGCCGATAAGCAGCTTGAAAGTCTGCTAGTTGATTTATGCGATCGCTTCCATGATGTACCATCGATTTTAAATGTGGTGCAAATTTAGCAATTTCTTTTTGCCAGTTTCCTACTACTGAGGTTGGTGCAATTAACAATGTGGGTAATAAGCTGTTTTTCTCCTGGTTTAAATTATCTGCTTTTTTCCCTTTCTTCTTCTCAACAGTTTTTCTAAAAACACTTTCTCCACTTGATTTTTCATCCTTTTCCTGCACAAGTCTGGCAATTACCTGGACGGATTTTCCCAATCCCATATCATCAGCTAAACAACCATTTAACCCCAACTTTTCCAGATAACTCAACCAGGAAACACCACGTTTTTGATATTCACGCAAATTTCCTTGTAAATTCGGTAATTCGCAAACTGGTTCCAACTGACTTTTATCTTGCAGCTTGGTAATCATCTCCGACAAAAATCATCATGTTCGATTTCCCAATCTTCCCCAGCTTCCGCACTGCGTTGGAGAAACTCTAACATCGACATGGATGGCTTTTCATCACCATGAGTTTGCCAAAATTCTAACATTTGCTGCATTTTATCACGGTCTAATTCCATCCATTGACCGCGAAAATTTACCAGGGGAGTTTTAGCATCAACTAACTGTTCCCATTCACTGCGGGTAACTAGTTCGTCTCCAATTGCTAACTCATATTCATACTCTACCAATGAGTCCAGACCAAAATAACCTTTTTTATCATTTTTACTTGCAGATTTACCCCCAGAGGAAGCTTTCAGACGAACCTTTGCCCGACGGCGACCTGCGGGAGTGTACCAAGCTGGTACAATTACTTTAAAATTTGCGTCTTCCAATACCCAAGCACTTTCTTTGAGAAAATCAAATGCTTCATCTAAACTAATTTGCAGTCCAATTGGTTTATCGGTTTCTAATCCCTGCCATAATTTCGGATACATTCGTGCTGCATATCCTAAATTTAGTAGTAGGTTGGTTTCAAAGTCCTTATCGATAAAGTTGGGAAGTTGAGAATTGGAGGTTGGGAAAGATGATGATTTTTTGCTTTTCTTATTGCTGACACTATTTATATCCCCATTCTCCAATTTCATTTTCCAATAGTCAACTAATGCTAACTTTGAAGAAGGGTCTTGTTTACTCGCTACTAAAAATTGAATCTGCCAATTCTTTATATTTTCTGAAGGAGGGGATTGGAGTTGAAAACAAAGATTAAAAGATGAGTCATTTTGACTGCGGGTAATTTTACTTTTCCAAGTCAACCATTGTTGATATTCGCTTAGTGCGACATTCCCTTTTAGGGGATTGCACTTTTTTTGATAAAGACAGTGGTAAATTAATGAATCTTCAATTCGTTTATCAAAAGCGGCTGTAGAGGTTGTGTTGGTAACGATATTATTCAGAATAGATTCACTAAAATGACGCAAAAGTGTTTCCCTGTCGAAAAATTCAACTTGATTATTAATTATTGCAGAACCTGCCACACAAATTAGTGGCATATATTCGATATATTTAGTGATGTTTGCTTCGTATTGCTCGGAAATTATTTCCCATGTAGCGTAAATTTCCGGTGATTGTTTCGTTTGAGTCTCAGTTTGCTTCTTACCTTTCTTTGCCGTGGTGGCAACTTCTTTAACTCGGTATTTTAATGCGGGAATATATTGGTCTTTGAGAATAACTTGTTTGAAAGTTTGGGTGTAATGATACCAAAATAACAAGTCAGAGCCAAGTTGAATTTCATTTGATAGATATAGTGCCAAAAAGTGAATATCGCTAATGACCTTTATCGCATTAACTATCTGAATATCATAACAATCCACCTGCCAATAGGCAAAATCAAAATCTTCGGGAATTTCCGCTTCTAAATACTTACTTAATTCTGGAGAAGGTAAAGGTTGATTATTTGCGGTTGGTAAAGCGAAATATTGGGGAAATATGCGTTGATTTAATTCAACCGGGTTTGTCTTAATTCCCAATTCCTGAGTTAGGAAAGTAGCTAATGCATTTTTGTCAAGATGCCCAGGATGGATTTTTGGGTTTTTATTACTAGTTTTTTGGTTGACAGGAGTTTCTACCCACAGGAATAAGCTACCTGCTTGGATAAAATCAGCTTCAGCGCTTGGTATCCAGGTTCCATGAATTATTTTCACTTTCCTTGATGCCCTCTGGATTAAAAATATGGAGAATTAAATTTACCTTACCAGAGAAAAGGTCTGACAATCTACCTTCAATCAATGCTGTATTGGTTTTAGAAGGTAATCTTTCGATAAACTTCTCTTCGAGACACTGTGCGATCGCATTCATCAACTTTAAACTAATACAGGTTTACTATTGTCAGGGTAATTTGACTTCAAACTTAATCCTTTGGTTTTTTCACAAACTTCTTATCAAAGATATAAAATTGGGTACGATTAACTACACCTAATACTTTTAGTGCGACAATTTCGATATCTATTAAGCTTTTGATATCTGTGATATAATAATTCAGCTTGAAATAGCGAAGCTGCGATTTAAAATTAAAAAGTATCAAATGGCTAAAGATGCTTTTCATCAACAAGTTAAAAATGCTTTAATCAAAGATGGGTGGATAATTACAAACGACCCATTGATAATTCGGATTAGTGAAGCAATCAAAGTACAGATAGATTTAGCCGCAGAAAGTGCCATTGCTGCGGAACGTAATACAGAAAAAATAGCAGTTGAAATTAAAAGTTTTATTTCAGGTTCTGACATTAGTGAATTTCATACAGCGCTCGGACAATATCTTAATTATTGTCAAGCATTGGAAGAAAATGAACCAGAACGAATTGTATATTTAGCAGTTCCATCGGAAACTTATTTAGATTTTTTTCAGCTTCTTTTTGTCCAACGTGCGATTCAACGTTATCAAGTGAAATTGATAATTTATGACCCCAAGCAGGAGGAAATACGGCAATGGATAAAATAGAGTTATATCGGCAGTCTATTAAACAAATTTTGACCGAACATGCACAAAGCAGTTCTGAAAAAGATGCTGTAAAACCGCAGTTAATTTTTGATACAGAGAATGACCATTATCAATTAGCTTATGTTGGCTGGCAGGGAGATAAGCGTGTATTTGGTCCGGTGATGCATTTTGATATTCTAAATGGGAAAATATGGATTCAATATAACGGTACGGAGGAACTTGTTGCGGATAGATTAGTTGAGTTGGGTGTGCTTCCTGCTGATATTGTGATTGGTTTTTATTCGCCGTTTAAGCGTCAATTTACTGCTTATGCTGTAGAGTAGAATTTTCTACCAAATAACATCAACAGGATACTGTACGATTTTACTGTCTATGGTTATTATTGGCATTTTTTCTACTTGACTTTGAGCAATAAGTATTCGATCAAAAGGATCTTGATGCAAAGCTGGTAAATTGACGACTTGTAAAGCATGAGTCATTTCAATCGACAAACTCTCAAATCGATTCATAATCAACCGACTGGGAATATATGTTTCTGGAGGCTCTGGTAAACTTAATTTACCCAAGCGTACTTTAATGACAATTTCCCACGCGCTCGCAGCACTTAGAAACAAGATGTTCTCTGGGTGGGTAATTATATTTCTGGCTGTAGATGAAAGTCGGGTATCATCAGTAACCCACCAAATAAATGCATGGGTATCAAGTAACGCTCTCATTCCTCTTCGTCCGTTGGGTTAAGAAAAGCATTTAGTACATCATCGGGTAGGGGAGCATCAAAATCGGATGCAGTTGTCACTTTACCACGGTCTAACCCTGGAATTCGGGGTAATTTTTGTTCGGCAATTGGGACTATACGAGCAATGGGAGTACCTGCTTGAGATATAATTATCTCCTCTCCCGATCGCACCCGACGCAGCAGTTCGGCAAATTCAGATTGACCTTCAGGGATTTCGACGTTGTACATATATAGTTACTCCTAATCTCTACAACTAAATGGTAGCGAGATTATCAATGAATTTTACATTTCCCCATCTTCCACTGCACCTAATGCTTTGAGGGTGGAAATTTCCGCATCGGTTAAGCCTTTGACACCTGTAATGTTCATGTTTTCATAAGGGCGATCGCGCTATCGACTTTATACTAATACAGGTTTATCATCGTTGTACATATTCACGATTCCTCTATACCTTGACGGATAGCATCATTCATATCATCCAAGGACTTTTATGTGCCTTGATATTTTAAACAACCTGCAACTTCATTTAAGGTGGTTTATGCAAAAGGTTTCTTTGGTTTTAGAATAACTCCGTCACCAGTATCAATTATAATTAACTCCTGACCAGTTTCCCAGCCATGAGATTGAGATTTTCGTAATTGTTCGGGAATAATTAGTTGTTCTTCTTTTAGATACTTTTGTTATTTCCATAATGTGGGAAATTTTGGTTATCTACAAATTGCCACTATTGACTTTAAACTTCGGCAGTAATTTTATCAGTTTTGTCTAATTTATCTGAATTTTTATCACGCTTTGTAAATTCATCTACCAATTTATAAAACACCTCAAAACCTTCTTTCTCGGTAGCACAATGGAGCATGATTATTTTTGCCCAGGAATTAGATGTTGAGACGTGATATTTTTTTTGCACCCAAGGTTGAAAATTTCATGAAAATCATTTTCCCATTCTGTGGGTTCGATATCTAATTCTCCTCTGGCGAATTCATATCCAACAAGGAAATGGAACAAATCGCTTACTGAAGCTTTACCAATATACATTCCTGGTTTGGGTTGAATTTTTTGTAAAACTTTATATAATCCACTCATGTTTATTAATACCTCACTATTGCTGATAATACTATTTTATAACTCTGATAGCTCTTCAATGATAAATTCTTCGCTTAGACAGTGAAAATCTTTAATCCAAGATTCTCTTGTCAATCCTTCTGTTGAGAGATTATCAAATACTAATCCGCGAACTTCTACACCGTAATGTTTACCATTGAGCGTGATGGAATCATCTATACCGCGACTCTCCAAGCGTGTACTTAAAATATAATATTCTCTGCGTTTCTTGGTTCTAATTAAAATGGTTTTTCCTGGAATTCCTTTTTCTTGTAACCATTGCATTACTGCTATGGCACATTCCTCGCATTTATACAGTTCAAATTTTTCCGTTATTTTTCCAATTTCTCGATAAATATCCTCATCTGATAAGCTATTCACCCATGCACCCCAATTTACATTTTACATTCACTATTAATGCATGGCTGGTTAAGTATAAAACTACTATTTAATCAAATGCAATAGTAACCAATATATAATTTATTTACTACTCATTTTCCACTGCACCTAATGCTTTGAGGGTGGAAATTTCCGCGTCAGTTAAACCTTTGACACCTGTAATATTCATGTTTTCATAAGGGCGATTGTTGTTCCGAGATGCTAAGTGATCGCATAATTCTACTCAACGCGATCGCACCTAATATATTAATAATCATTTCTGTTTACTTTACATTTCCCCATCTTCCACCGCACCCAATGCTTTGAGGGTGGCAATTTCGGCACCTGTTAAGCCTTTGACACCTGTTATATTCATGCGTTCGTAGGGTCTATCTTTCAGGGTCTTTAAGCATTCACCTGTTTCCACATTCCAAAGCTTTATTGTTTCATCCCAACTACCGCTAACAAGAGTTTGCCCATCTGCGCTAAAGGCAACTGAGTCTACCCAGTGGGAGTGTCCTTGTAAAGTTTTTAGACATGTACCACTATTAACATCCCATAACTTGATTTTTTTGTCATTACCCCCACTAGCAAGAATCTTACTATCGGGGCTAAAAGCAACAGAAGGAATCCAATAATCATGTCCACATAAAATATGGATACATTCATCACTTTTCATGTTCCACAATTCTACTATTTTATCTTCACTACTAATAGCTAAATATTGACCATTACCACTAATTGCTACGCAACTTAAGCTAGTATTTTTCTGTATCGTTTTGAAACATTCACCTGTTTCAATATCCCAAAGCTTTATAGTTTTATCATAACCACTGCTGGCTATTATTTTATTATCTGGACTGATAGCTACTGACCACAGCCAATCAGTATGTCCCTGTAAAGTTTTAAAGCATTCTCCACTTTTTATATTCCATAGTTTTATGCTTTTATCTGCGCTAACACTAACTAGAAAATTGTGATCATAGCTAAATGCTATACCATTAACGCATCTTTCATGTCCTTCTAATATTTTGATATACTTTCCAGTTTGAATATCCCATAAATTTATGGTTCCATCAAAGCCTCCACTAGCTACGATTGTACCGTCATGGCTTACAGATACACAATTAACACGACTATTATGACCTTTCAAAGTGCTGATACACTTTTCTGTGTGAATATCCCACAATTTTATTGTTTTATCTCCTCCGGAACTGACTATGATATTATTGTGGGAACTAATTCCTACACATCTAATTGTACTTGAGTGACCGTGTAAAATTGTTAAATATTCTTCAGTAATAAAGTTCCATAGATTTACTTTTTGGTCATCGCTGGCACTGGCTAAAGTTTTTCCGTCGGGACTGAACGCAAGAAACATTATTCGTTCACTATGCTCTTGTAAGTTTTTTAAAAACTTTCCAGTATTTAAATCCCATAATTTTACAACCTTATCATAACCAGCACTCGCAAGAGTTTTGCTATCGGGGCTAATAGCTATTGTCCTTATGCAATCAGTATGACCGTAGATGTTTCTTAAGCATTCCCCTGTCTTCAAATCCCATAATTTAATAACATTATCGCCACCAGCACTAACGATAAATTTATTATCAGAACTGATAGCTACCGAGCGAACCGAACTAGTATGTCCGTATAAAGTTCTAAGATATTCTCCAGTGCTAAAATCCCATATTTTCAGAGTCTGGTCAATGCTGCCACTGACTAAAATTATGTTATCTGAACTTAAAGCCAGTGATTCTACTGAATTTATATGCCCATGTAAAGTTCTCACGCATTTTCCTGTTTGTAAATCCCATAACTTTATAGTTTTGTCATCGCTAGCACTAGCTAATACTTTACTGTCACGACTTATTATTACAGAATTTATTCTATTGTTATGTTCGTACAAAGACTTTAAACATTTTCCTGTACGAGTATCCCACAGTTTGATTTTCCTATCAAAACTAGCACTTGCAAGCATCATTCCATCAGGACTAAATACTACTGAGCGTACCCAATCATTATGTCCTTTACAATTAAAAAGTTGTTGATTATTTGCAATCTGCCATAAACTTACCTCACAGTTAGAATCACCCATCGCTAAGTATCTTCCATCAGGGCTAAAGGCTATTGAAAAAATGGCTCCAAAAACTTGAGGAAAAATAGAATTTATCAGATTTGTTTCAGACAAGTTAGTAAAGCGTAAACTAGCATTGCAAAAGTCCGTCCCTTTGACCACCGCATGAGAAAAATCTTTCCCCTCTAAAGCCGTATTATCAACCTTCAGCACCAAAGTCGCTGCATTTCCCCCAACATAACCAACCTCATCCTCACTTCTCCCCCTCGTCCTCTCAATCACCTTAATAATCCCCTCTTTCCCCTCAACATCAACCATCGGCACAAGCAAATCCATCACCGCTTTTGTTAACTGCGATCGCCCAAAACTCCCCCTTAACACTTCCAATGACTCACTCACAAATCCCTTCAAAGGTGCGATCGCAAAATAATTCCCT
>JAAUPE010000197.1 GCA_012034595.1 Calothrix sp. CSU_2_0
ATCTTTATCTCAACGGATACAAGCCCCTGAATTGATTCATGGAGAAAGATAAAGATTCCTTGTTTCAAGCCCCTAGATTTATCTCTGGGGTTTTCTTTTTACCTTTATCTTTTTACTTTTTACTTGGCTGACTCCTAAATTATTATTCTGACAAAATCCAATCATTTGCTAATCTTTGATACAACATTGCTCCTGTCCAAAAAGTAGGAGCAAATCCCGGATAACCAGATGAAGCATTACAGAAATAGAAATTATTTAATGATGTTTTGTAAGTTAGCCTACCGATACCCATATTTCGAGGAGTGAGGTTAGAACCATAGGAATTACCTTGAGGACACCAACAAAATCGCTCATTTGTAGTTGGACTACCTGTAATTTTAAAAACTATATATTTTCTCAAATTGGGAATATAGTTACTTTCAACTACGTCAAGTATGTTATCAAAAATTTCTTGTTTTTTTTGCCTATAAGCTTTTTTATCACTATCTTTCAGCTTTTTAAAATAATCATAGTTTGCAACAGTCAAGAATTCGATAATTTGGCAATCTTCTGGACAATCACGCTCGTGTTCTGTTAGTAGTGTTGGTGTGGTTATGGCAAAGCTAGGGTTAGAAAAGTCGTGTTTTTCATACATTTGATGAAAGGATTCATTTAAGTTATTATGTCCAGAATGAAAGGTGTTCCAATTACCAAAACCATAATCCCGTAAATCAATATCCTTGACAACACAATAAGCCATAAAATTGGAAGCTGAATAATCATAATCAAGTTGCTTTTGTACTGATTTAGAAAAGTTGTTCAATCCAATCATTTGAGCAGCTTTTTTTGGATCGATATTACAGATAGTTGTTTCCGCAATAAAATCATGGGTTTCATGACTTATTTTGTTAATAGCCTTAACTCCAGTCACCGTTTTTTTACTAACTAAAAAACTCGTAACTTCATAATTAACGAAAACCTTACCTTCATTTTCCTCAATTACTTTTACCAATGAATTAATTACATGCTCAAAATGCTTTTTAGGATAGAAAGCACCTTGCTGATATCCAGTAAACAAAATCACCCAAGCATAAAAAGAAAGTTGGTTTGGAGGTAACAAAAAATCAGCCCATTGCAGTGCTAATAATGTTTGTGCAGCTTGGGGTAATTTGAATTTATCGAAAACATCTTGCAGGGTACTATTCAAATAACTTAATGCACAAAATGCTTCATCAAAATTTTTAATCAGTTTCAACGGATTGATTGGAGAGGTTAAGCTACGCAATCCTTCTCTAGCTTTTTGTATTTCCGAAATAAATTTTCTAATATTATCAGTATCATCAGGAAAAAGAGCAGCAAGTCTTTTTAGCAATTCACTATTGTCTGCGGGAATATCTAGCGAATAACCCGGCATTCTCATATGGTCAAATCCGTTTCTATCATACTCTTCAAAAGCTACTTCTGTGTCTAAATCTAGCTTTTTTAAAATTTTATTTACAGTTTGTCCTTCACCACAATCCCAAACATAATGGAGTTGTGCATTAAACTTATATTTATTTGCCAATTCAAATGTGTGTCCAAAACCTCCTGGATATTCATGTGCTTCTAAAACCAGAACTTTCTGACCAGATTTTGCCATTAGTGCTGCAAATACCAATGCTGATAAACCGCTACCTGCTATTAAATAATCTATTTTCATAAAACCTCGCAATTGTTAATTGTCAGTTAGTTAATTAATAGATTTGGTTAATTGATTAAATTTTTTTATTTTTAAGAATATATAGAAGAATTTTTGTCCCGCACAGACGCGGAAAATAAAGGAGTTAGAGTTTTTATTTCATATTTAAATTTATATGAAGATGATTCCTCAAAGTCATTTTTTGAGAAATAGCCTAAGCACTTCGGAGAATATCTAAAATATTTCTGCAAAAGTGCTATTTCAAGATTAGGGAATAAATGTGAGGATATTGTGAGTATTTCCAGACTGGCAATTTATTTTTTGTGGATGACGAGGATAAATGGTTAAAATTATACTTTAATAGTCATTATCAGCTACACAAATCCCTTTACATTTAATACCATTCGTAGCTGTGCGCTGACAGTGAACACACAGAACTTTTTCGTCTTTTGTTTCCTGATGAAGTTCTATATGAGTGCTTGGCTGTAACTTGTCTTTTTCTGCCTGGGGTTCTACATTCATAAGGATAGAAGAATTTTTACGGTTTATATCTTATTTTACAAGTGAGTTAGAAGCGACTAGCGGTAAAGCGCAGTCTAAATAATCACAAACAATACAATTTCAATAGAAAATAAATATTGCGATCGCCTTAATATTTTATTACAAAAGTTTATAAAATACTAAAATTAATTATTCTATCCTCACAATTTCCTCAAATTCTTTCTCTATGTTGATAGTGGAGCTAAAACAGAACTGAAAATTTTGATTTGGTATCCAGCAATTGAACCTTAAGCAGTAGAGGAAGGTATTAGAAGTATCAAGAATCTATAGGAAAGATTTAGACATTCAAGTCGGTGAAAATACAGTCGCGTAGCGGCTTGTCGTCAGACATCGCATTATTCAACTAACAAGCAAATACAGGAAAAATTTATGACTAACAAGACAAGCAGCAAAACCTTTTTCACGTCGATTAAAGACGCTCCCCAAAAAGTTATCAATTTTATCACTGAGGCTGTTTCCAGGATTTTTGCACCTAGAGATGATAATTATCCAGAAACGGGAACTCAACCATTTGAAGGTGAACCCACAGACAAAAGGCATTATTAATTGCTTTGCTTAAACCTCGTCGATGTTGGAACAAGTTAGTTTTTGATTGTTATATGTCATTGCGATGTCAGGTAGAATAGTAGGGTAGCAATCTCAAAACTTTTGCAAAAAACTACAGTTTTCAATACAGATGAGGTTTAGTCAGGGAATATTAAAGATGTTAGTCAAAGAGCAAGGAAAACAAATTGGTGTTGTTGCTAAAAAAAGTGGCGTACCGATTAAAACTATCCGCTACTATGAAGAATTAGGTTTACTCCAAGCATCTAGTCGAACTGAAGGGGGATTTAGATTATTTGATGCTGATGTATTTTCCCGTTTACATTTTATTAAATGCGCTCAAAGTTTGGGTTTGAGTCTATCAGAAATTAAGGAGTTTTTGCAGGTTCACGACCAAGGTAATTTGCCTTGCGAACATATCAAAGCTAAGTTGCAGGATAAGGTGGTCATTATTGAGAAGCAAATTCGAGATATGGTAATTTTTAAGCAAGAATTAGAAGGTTTACTTTCGAGTTGGGAAGCAGTTAGTGAAAACTCAGAGAATACAATTTGTCCGATTATTGAGAAAAATTAATTTTCGTAATCGAGTTATTACATTCACTCTCCAGCAGTATTTTACCCTCAATCCAATCCTATTAATATAGTCATCAAAGCGCATTATTTAACATTATTTGAAACAGTCGATCCAGGGAAATTCCTGATGCTTTTGCCATTGTAGAAATAACACTCATCTGAGCAAAAGAACAATACAAACCTGCTTCCAAAAACCAAGGCTGTCCATTTGGGTCAATACGGAAATCAAATAGACTATAATGCTGACAATTCAGCGCTATGTGACATTTTTTAGCAGCATCCCAAACCCTCGCTGTAATGGGGTCATTTGGCTCGACTATCCATGATTTACTATTACCTTTAGCAACTGCACCCAAATCACCCTTGTCATCCCTTTTTAATTTATCATCATAACTGCGAATTGGTTGCTCATCTTTATCCATCAGGTATTCCTCCAGAGGTAAGCAAACAAGTTCACCATCTTTAACAATGACACCACATCTAACTTCCCTACCAAGTTCGATAAATTCCTCTACTAAAACTTCCGAACTATGGGTAAATGCTGTTTTCAAAGCACTTTCATAATCAGAAAAATCCTTTACCAAAACTACCCCCAAAGAATTATCACCATCCACAGGTTTAACCACTGTTGGAGTCGCAATTTGGGGAAAATCTCCACGATGAAGTAGTTCCCCTTGCGGTACGCTAACACCAGAAAATCCCACAACGGCTTTTGTCTTTGCCTTATTAGCAGCTAATGCCATCACATCAGGAGTATTTCCCACGTAAGGAATATTCAACAAATCAAACAAAGCTCGATAATATGTCATCCCCGGAACGCAGAACATTTGTGGTAACATCACATCGATTTTGAGTGTTGTCAAAACCTGAACTGCCTCAGCCAAGGACATGGGAATTGCAATTGCGATCGCATCTCGACTAAGATCGGTTGGAAAACGCCATTTGCGATCGGGTGAAATATAGGCAATGTGAAATTCGTAAAGTGCTGGATTCGCAGTTGAATCGAGACAATCTTGAGCATAAAGTCTGGATAAATCACAATAAAACTCATCCTTCTCAGAACCCACCAAATGTAAAACACGCAATCCCGACATATTTCCCTCTTCCTCTTCCTCTCTTTATTCCTCTGCGAAACTCTCCGTTCGCTTTTAGCGTTCCCGCAGGGTAGTTTTGCGGAAGAATAATCTCCCCCAAACTTCTCTCTGCGCTTCCCTCAGCGTTCCTTTGCGTTAAAATATTAAAATCAATCTCCCCCCAACTCCACCAACTTCCCAATATTAAAATCTATCTTTACCCAACCCCGTAACCGTCGCAAATTCTCCAACAGTAACAAAGTAATTTGCCAATGGGGAACCATCAAAAAAGGTAAAGGATCGTTAAACTGAAAAATCGCATCTTTACCACGCAACAAATTCCGCAACCAACTCCAAAGCTGCGACAAAGAACGAATTCCTGTTAATCGCCAAATTTCATGATAAAGCCAATAAGTCGGTTTACTACTAACAAGAGGTTGTAAAGGTTCAGAAGCAGGAATTTCACCCAAATAAGCATCCGCAACACCAGGATGATTGTAAAACATCGTAATCGCAGAATGGGTACGGGGATTACATTCAATCGCATAAACTATTCCGTCTGCGGTTTGAATAAAATCAAAAGAAACTTGCCCAGTAATACCCATTTCTTGAATAAAATGTTTTACCCATGCCAAAATTTGCGGATTATTTACATTCTCGTAATTCACCTGAAAAGCCGAAGATTCGCAACAGCAATGTAACCTCAATTCCCCATTTTTCACAGTACTGTGGGTACAAAACTCCTTACCTGGGATGAATTCCTGCATAATCCAAGGTTTTTCTGGACTAATGGGTAAACTTCTGACAAATGCTGCTGTTTCCTCTGGAGTATCACAGGGAAGTTTAGTCAAATTCAAACGTCGAACCGAATCGTAAGGAATACTTTTGAGGATGTACTTGCGCTTTTCTTGGGAAAAATCAAAATTAATAACTTGTTCGGGATTGGTAATTTTAAACGACTTGGGAACAGATAAACCAAAACTTCTCGCTTTTTCCGAAAACGCATGTTTATCATCCAACATCTGCGTTATCTCAACATCACAGTGAAAAACCTCACAATCCTGAGAAAGAGCAGGTTTCACCAAGGAATCGTAGTAACTTGCAACAGGACTACATACGGGTACGTAAACATCAATGCGTTCTTTTTCGACAATATCTAATAGTTGCTGTGTATACCTTTCCGGGTCTTTCTCCGGTAGAATAACAGTATAAAATTTATCCACAGAATTAGAAAATCGATGTCCAGTTAACCAATATTTGTGACTTTCCACCAATACAACCCGATGTCCTGCGGCATGGAACGATCGCGCCAGTTGCAAAGCCTTAGTCATCTTACCACCGCTAATTAAAATATTTTGCGGTGCGACTAAAACTTGTTTCCCAAAAGGTTTGCGAACAACACCCCACAGCCAAGATATCAAAAAAGATATCACCACAATCGAAGCATTTACGGGTAATGCTAAAAACAACAGAAACAGAGTACTTAAAGTTTTCAATAACCCAAATATCCTGAACTGAGAAGAAGCTTGTGGTTTTGCAGTACCGAATCAAAAGATATAGATTGTGCCATTTAATCCAACCTTTGAATCAAAGTTAAACCATCCCGCACAGGTAACAATACTTGTTCGACACGGGAATCTTGAGCGACGGTAGAATTGAATAGTGCGATCGCTTCCCCATTTGCTGTCCGTTTTTCTGATGGTAAATAAGGTTGTCCTTGCAATAAGGTATTATCAACGCAGATTAACCCGTTAGATGCCAGCAAATTTCCATCTAAAATAGTTTGAAAATACTCAATATACTCTTTTTTATCGGCATCAATGAATATCAAATCAAAGCATTCACCAGCCGCAGCCAACTTCTGGAGTGTTTCCAATGCTGGCGCTACTTCCACCCTAATTTTATCACCGTGGGGGGAATCAGCAAAACAGTTTTGGGCAAAGTTGGCGACATAAGCATCAACCTCACAAGCCACCAACTTACCATCGTCGGGTAAAGCTTCTGCCATTGCTAGGGCTGAATACCCCGTAAACATTCCCACTTCCAAAACCCGCTTTGCCTTAGTCATGCGAACAAACATTTTTAATGTCTGTCCTTCCAGATGTCCAGAAAGCATCTCCTGTTCTAACTGACGCACCGTTTCCCCATCACCAAAGCGTTTTCGCCAATCTTCCGCACTAGTTTTTTGCGCTAATGCTGCCAGCGCTGATGATTCTGGTGTCGTACATTCACTTACATATGGGTCTAATCCTGCGGCTAATTGATACGTAAAACGCAGATTCGCCAATATCTCAACAGAAACCTTAGCAAATTCAGCCATTTCTAGAGTCTTTCGCAACTCTTCGACTAAAATACCGTGGGGTGTTACGGCTCTAGGAGTAATTATTTTGACAATACTGGTCACAGACTTACCGTTTTAAATTTTGAACTTTTGACTTTGAATAAAAAGACTTTGGATTGAGCTAACACAATCCAAATCATTGTTGCAATCTTGTATTCTAAGCTTATATTCCAAGCTGGAAACCCAAACTTGAAACCAAATAAACCTACGCTTCGATCAATTCCGATTCTTCAGTACCGATATAAGCATCGATTCCTTCACCACCACGGGGAAGTTCAGCACACAGAAGTCTATGTTCCACCAAAGCATCATCCAATTCTTCGCGAGTCAAATCATTCACAAAAAAGCACTCACCAATCGGATTTGGCATCGCAGCGCGTAATTTACCATCTCTCGTTTGGGTAATAGATTGAGTCGCATACCATAACAAATCACCATCAAGTAGAGGATGATCCAAAGTTAAACCAATCCGACTCATCAGATTGAGAATGCGATCGCGCTCTTCTAAATTGATATAACCCCGTCTCTGAGCGATAGTTGCAGAAAGTGCCATATCAACATTAACTGCATGACCGTGATACAAAGGAACTTGTGGTGCGAGTTCCAATGTAGGACTCCAAGTATGACCGTAAGCAATTACCCGATCTAAGTCAAGTTCGCGCAAGTTTGGTGTTTCCAACTCCAACATGGTTTTTATCGCTGCATAATTTAAGCGATGAGCAACTTCTTGCAGTTTTTCGGAACCGTTTACATAGCCGAAATGGGTATGCAGTAACTCATGACCATACTCATATAGCAGTTCAAAAACCTCCGCATTTGCCACCACGGCAATTTTTACCAATTCAGCCATTCCATTACGAATCTGAGCAACTGGCAAAGTTTTTAAAAAGGAAAAATCTAGGATTACTTTTTGGGGAGCATGATAAGCACCTAAACGATTTTTTAACTTCTTATGGTTGACTGCTACTTTGATAGCAACACCTGCATCAATTAAACCAATTAAAGTTGTCGGAATCCGAATATAATTGGTACTGCGACGATATGCTGCACAGGCAAAACCAACTACATCTGTAACTAAACCACCACCAACTACTAAAACTGGCTCTTTGCGAATTAAACCAAAGTCTGCAAAAGCATCCACAACTTCCTCAAACGTCTCCAGAGTCTTAGCTGGCTCGCTAATAGTAACAGGGAAAACTGTTAGGTCTATATCATAAAATTGGAAATAAGATTTAATTTGCTCGCCATATAAACGATTAACATTTGCATCCACTACTAATAAACAACGTCCAAATTTCTGATAGTTATCAGCAATCTCAGTGTTTCTGATATCAAACGCACCATTTACATAAACCAGGCTAAATTCAATCTTTTCATATCCTGTTACATGAAATGCTGTTTCGGTAGCGGCAAAAGTTGCGTGAGGTATACCCATTTATCTCAATCCTTGTAACTTTAATTAAAAAAACAATGCAATACAAAAACTCTGCCATTTCCTTGATGGTAATAACAAAAAATGCCTTCCCATTCTCTAACTTTAAAAAGACAGAAAACTCTATCAATCTAAAGAGATATTCATACCTCTTTAGATAGACATACTGTGCGTACATCTTGAAAAAAATAACTGAAAATAGACTATCTCTTGAATCTTTCTTCTTGTTGCATGAAACAGATAGCCTAGCAACCCATAAGAATACTAATGCACCTTTAAATGCTACCCACAAAGTAGGCAAAAAGCCTAGACTAATATTTTCGATAGCAACTTAGCATCAATATTCGTAATTTTCCTAATTTAAGGAAAACCTCTCCCACTTACAGAGATTCACCTGCTGTCTTGAACGGTAAAATTTGCCCTACGTAAAATAGGTTATCTTGGTCTTCTAGCTTCCACCTGAGATTAGAACCTTGATTGATATTCAGTTCGCTGTTTTTTAGCATTTGTTTTGAACCTTATATCGTTGGAAACAAAGATAATTTTTTATGCATTAGTCCCAGCTTGGAAAACTATTCCAAACTTTATCAATTCAATTACTTTGATAGCCTGTCAAAGCACTGAAGTAGGGAATATTCAAAGAATTAATCTTAGATATTAATTGGATTGAATCTAACCATGAAATTTAGCTTAACTCTATTAGGGAATTAATTTACCAATCTTAATAATGATAATTGATTATGAAAAATAAACATTTATATAAGTTTTAATTATTTAAGTGTTTTGCAGATATCTCGTTCGGCAAAACATAAAATAGCGAGTATTTTGTCAATAAGTTAATGTGCTTAATGAGAGTCAGTGGTTGTTTTGTAACGCTCAGGGAAAAGTTGAGTTAATTGCAGGTGAAACAAGCATTAACCTCTGCTGCTGTTCCTAAAAGTTAATTTCAGACAGTTTTTAGAAAACACCACATTACCAACCGAATCCCTTGTTCAAGCCATTGCTTGGCATTGTAATCCACAGGGAAAAGTGAGTTAATTGCAGATAAATTATCTACTCAAGTACAATAAACATTCGATACTTAAAATGAGATAAAAAATCTTAGCTTTTGATGTACTAATTAATTTCAATCAATATTAAATAGGCAAATATTTATATTTAATACAACCCTGCAAATGTCCTCCTAAAAAAGCAAAATCCATCATCCACTTTGCGAGACTTTCCTTATTACGAACTTTCACGACAAACCTTAAAAAGAGAATTACAGCATCCTTAACAAAATTATTCCATGTAATAAATTTTGGCATCCCCATCTTTTGATGTTTCTGATGCAATAAAATATCATATACACCAAGATTCCAATATCTTTTGTACAAGTCTTTAATAGTCATACGATAGCGAATATGAATTACTGCATTTGGAGCATAAACTAATTTGATTCCTAGCTTTTGAATTCTCCAGCAATAATCAACATCCTCTGTCACCAAAATATCTTCATCAAAACCACCAACAGCTTCATGTACAGAACGTTTAATTCCTAAATTACCAGCTCCAGCAAAAGAAAAATAGGGATGTTCGTTAATTCCCGGATTATCCTCTATATATCGACAGCTTTTGACTAACCAAGGTTCATTTAACTTGCTGTATTCCCTTCTTCCAGAGACAAAATCGTTTTGTGATAGTGACTTTGCGATCGCACTTACCCATCCTGGTGCAACTTCGTCATCTGCGTCGCAAAAAGCTAAATATTTACCTTTTGCTACACTTGCTCCAACGTTTCTGGCATACGCACTACCACGCTTTCTGTTGGCATAAATTATACGCAGTCCGGAAATTTGCTGTTGGTATTTTTTGATAATTTCGACTGTGTTATCTGTGGAAAGATTATCGACAATAATTATTTCCCAAGGTTCTGTAAACTCCTGTACAGCAAGCGCAGCAAGCTGAGTAGCAATAGTCTCGGACGCATTATAGCAGGGGATGATAACACTTATAGACATCATAGCCTAATTTTATTTTAATAAAATATACACATTCGCATTAGTATAATACGCAATAAGTATTGATAATGCAATTGCATAAATTTGTAAATTCAAAAGTTTTACAGACTATTTTTAATGTTTTTTATGATACAATCGATTGCGTAAATCTCAATTTTTATTTTGTAACGAGATAAAATCAAGCTGTTGATATGCAGATTGCGAATTGTATTTATTAGACATCGACAGAATTTAATTATGCGTTACCCAGAACCCTTGTAGAGACTGCGAAGTTGCCGGACAGAATCTTCTGTACCGGCACATTCGCGTAGCAATGCTACGTCTCTACGTCTTTTTCACCAGATGTCTATTTTATTACTAATAAAAATTTGAATGTTAGTTTCTACAAAGATTTCTGTCATTTTGTTTGACATCGCGATTATTTTCAAGATAGTCTTTCACTTTTGTGCAGCTTTGTTGAATTAAATTATCTAAATCGAGGTTCCATATCATGACTCCGTCTGTTTCTCCCCCACTAATTAAGGTTTTGGTATCAGAGCTAAATGCGATCGCATTAATTTGACTGGGATATCCGATGAGTGTTTTGAGGGAGGTTCCATCTGCGAGATTCCAAAGTTTGATTGTGTTATCTGCGCTTCCTGATGCGAGAATTTGACTGTCGGGGGTAAAGTTTAAGCTAGTAACTCCGTCGGAATGTTCTGTTAAGGTATTTATTAATTTGCCGTTGTTAACTTGCCAAATTTTAATGCTGTTATCCCAACTTGCAGAGGCAAGGGTTTGATTATTTGGGGAAAAAGTGATGGTGGAGATTAGGCTTTTATGTGCTGCTATTGTTTTTTGCAATGTTCCATCTAAGTGCCAAATTTTGATGGTATTATCTGCGCTAGCTGTGGCTAGATAAGTATTATTTGAGGTGATGTCAATACTAGTGATTTCGTCGTTATGTCCGATGAATGTATGTATAAGTTTTCCGTCATTTAATTGCCATAATTTTGCTGTTTTATCTGTGCTTCCTGTGGCAATTATTTGGTCGTTAGGGGTGAAGCTAATGCTTGTGATTCTATCTTGATGTCCGGTTAAAGTTAAAATTAGTTGATGAGTTTTTGCATTCCACAATTTAACTGTTTTATCTGCGCTGGCTGTGGCGATTATTTTGCCATTATGACTAAATTTTATCGCTGAAATGATGTTTTGATGTGCTTTGAATGATTTTGCTTGTTGATTATTTTTCCAGATGTTGACTGTTCCATCCCAGCCAGCAGTAATAAATTCTTTGTTGTTGTGATGAAAGTCAATGCTGTAAATAGGTTGATTTTGGGGTTTGATAGTTTTATTTAAGTTTAAATTATTTAAGTTTAAATTATTTAAGTTCCAAATTCTCACGGTTTTATCATCACTGCTGGAAACAATGATTTTACTATCTTTACTAATTACGATATCGGTAATTTGTTCGTTGTGGGCTTTATTATAAGTAGAATGTAAATTACCATTAAATCCCAGATTTTAATCGAACCATCTATACTAGCGGAGACTAAAGTTTTACCATCATGACTTAAGTTAATGCTGTTTACTTTATCATGACTAAAAACTTTGTAATATCTTGCCATCGAGATTCCAAATTTTAATTTTAGAATCATCACTAGTAGAAATTAGGTTTTTGCCGTTGTGAGTAAACTGAATACGCTTTATTCTCTGTTTATT
>JAAUPE010000198.1 GCA_012034595.1 Calothrix sp. CSU_2_0
GTGGGAATCATCAATACACCGAACCAGCCGATGTAGATGCGATTTTCTGTGCTAGCTATCCAGCTACAGAATTTTTCCCATACGTTGGCGCTTTCGCGTCTTTGTAAGGTTGCGGTCATGTTTTTATGATTGCGGTTATTTGGATATGTATCAGACGGTTATTTCGCCTGTTGCTAATAACATAAGTTATTTTACAAAATGTTACAAGCTTTCTCAGTTTTGCGCTTCTTATACAAATGATGAGTTTTACTTATGTCAATGCAAATGATTTGGGTAGGGCAATCCTGTATTCGCGATACTCCGTAGGAGTCACTGAGTCCCAAAGCGACACGCTACGGGTAGCTTGCTTCCACGTTCCTCGCAGAGGTTCCCGCAGGGTAGTGGTATGCGATCGCAACAATTCCGCAGGGAGTTCGGCACGAACCAAACCCAACTCGCTCCAGTTTCCCGAATGACTGAAGACAAAGGGGAACAATTCAACCATCTTCGGTACAATTTAGAGATTAAGGTGCAAAGAAATTTCCCCATCTCTATACCCCAAATCGGAAAATGGCAAACGTTCGTCTTGAAAGTATCAAACGTCGCTTTAATAATGTCACAGCAATAGAAGACATCACCTTTGAAATTCCCGATGGCGAATTTTGGGTTTTGGTGGGACCATCGGGTTGTGGAAAATCTACGATTCTTCGGACTATTGCTGGGTTGGAAAATGCAACATCGGGAAATCTTTACATTGGGGAAGAGTTAGTTAACAATATTCCCGCACGTCAGCGAGATGTGGCAATGGTATTTCAAAATTATGCACTCTACCCCCATATGTCGGTTGCGGAAAATATTGCATTTGGGATGAAAATGCGGAAAATGGACTCGAAGCTAATTCAACAACGGATCGGAGAAGTTGCGCGATCGCTTTCATTGGAACATTTATTAGACCGCAAACCCAAACAACTTTCCGGAGGACAGCAACAACGGGTAGCGCTAGGGAGAGCGATCGCCCGACAAGCGCAGGTGTTTTTACTCGACGAACCGTTATCAAATCTCGATGCTCAATTACGCGACGACACAAGGGCTGAGTTAAAACAATTACATCAAAATCTACGAAATACTACTGTGTATGTAACCCACGACCAAGTGGAGGCAATGACCTTAGCTGATAAAATTGTCGTGCTGAATCGCGGACAAATTCAACAAATTGGCGAACCACAAGTAATTTATAATCAGCCAATAAATAAAATGGTGGCAACTTTTATTGGGAATCCACCGATGAATATTTTACCAGCCAAGTTTACGAGTGATGGGTTTGATGTTTCAGGTCAGCTTTTACCAGTTCCACCAAAAATCAAGGGTAAATTGAATTTAGCAACAGGACAATTGGTCGATCTCGGTATTCGTCCCGAACATATTACCGTCTTTTCTAATTCTTCTAATTCTTCTAATTCTGCCAATTCCCTTATATCTGTTGAAGTGAAGGTTGTGGAACCCTTGGGAAGGGAAACTTTAATTCGTGCAGGTTTAGCTGGTTCGACGGAAACGATCAATATTCAAGCTGCTGGAAATGTGAATCCCCATCCAGGGGAAATATTAAATTTAGAATTAGATTTAAATTATTTGTTTGTCTTTGATAGCGCAACTGGAGATAAATTGTACCCGTAATTTTAATTGACAGCAATTATCAATTTATTATACTAAAAACGGCTTGAAGTTTGGCTTCATGTACTATTTAATTGCTTGGATATCCACACCAGAACATTTGTTAGCGCGATCGCATGTAATTACTAATACGGTTTTACTGTTTAAATAAGAGAAAATTCGTAATATCATAAGTAAGTTTGGGCTTATTTTACAAAATAATCTATTATGCTGACATTCCCAACCCCATCTTCTTTAAGTAGCTATTGGCAAGATTCATTTCTTTTAAAGCAGCATCTTCAGGAATTTCTAAATTTAGATTCAGAAACCCTAGAAGCAAAATTAGCTGCTGGTCAACAGCAGATGGCAGAATTAGGTAACAAAGATTTTGATTGGGAAAAAGCAACTGCGTTTTATAGTGACAAGGTGGGAGAGATTTATCTATTTGATTTAGGCGCATGGCATCTGGCTAGCCGTGACTACATCGGTGATATGCTGAAACTAATTGCCGATCGCGCCCAAGGTCGGGTGTTAGATTTTGGTGGTGGAATTGGTACCCATGCAATCGGTGCTGCCCTTTGTCCCCAAGTCGAACAGGTAATATACTGCGATATTAATCCCATTAGTTGTGGCTTTTTTCGTTATCGAGTCAAACAAATGGGACTAGAACACAAAATTACTTGCTATCAAGAAATACCAGAAAATGAGACGTTTGATACAATCTTGTGTTTCGATGTTTTAGAACATTTGCCCAATCCGAGTCAGCAGTTACTCAAATTCCATCAAGCTTTAAAGCAACAAGGTCAAATAATTCTCAACTGGTATTTTTCCAAAGGCATAAATCAAGAATTTCCCTTTCATCTGGACGATCCACAAATTATCAACGATTTTTTCCACACACTTCAAACTAATTTTCTAGAAGTATTTCATACTTATCAGATTACAACCCGTTGTTACCATAAATGGAGTACTTGAAATCATTAATCATATCTAAATATACTAAATTTAAGTAGAGCGAGCGTATAATCACCAATAATATTTACTTGGAAATTGGTGTCAGCGTCAAACTTCCCTTTTCGGAATAACCTAACTGACTTTTTTTGCCAAATCTCCAATGTTGTTGGTAGCGAGTCAGGAAATTTTGCCCTACTATTCCTTCCACTCCCAACATATTAAAAATATTGTCATTATCTATAATTACTGCATCTAAATTGTTAATTTTATGTGTTTGTAAACTAACTTGATTTAATTTGATTTCTTTTGCTGTTTCCGTACCACAAAAACCTTGAACTTCGGTTTTCTTCGCTTTAGGATTATCCAATTTTAATTTCTGCGCTAAAGGTTTGGATATGACCATCAAATCTGTCCCTGTGTCAAGCATAAATGTAAATGGTCCCTGTCCATTAATCATTACTTGCGCCGTCATCGTACCTAACTTACCCCGTAAAGGAATTGAGGTTTTCACAAACTGGGAAGGTTGTAAAAGTTGCAGTCGTAAATTTTGGGGATGAACTACGACATCAAAATTACTCAAAAAATCTAATCCCAAAACACCCGATGTTTTAGCTGGAATTGAATTAGCTGCAAGTCTTAATCCACTTAAACCAGAAACTTTAGCAGAACTAACTGCAACGGTTGGTAAACGCAGAGAATCAGCTTTGACAGCAGAACAATTTCCACCTACCCCCATATATTTCAACACATTACCAGGTATAGGTACACCCATTAAACGCAACTGCTGTGCGCTTTTGGTACTAATAACTGAAGCAGAAGCTCCCGTATCGAGCAGAAAATTATTGGTTTTGCTACCCACGCTAACTGGTACGGTAAAAACTCGACTGCGGGGAAGATAACGTAACCCCACATTGGTTGCACGTCCTTCGCTGTTGGGTTGAGGTGCTTTAAAACCAGTCGCAGCAAATAAAGCAGACACGCGATCGCTCGCATCAGTTCGGACTTTGCCATTTTTTTCTAGCACTGCCACTTCAAACACACATCGCATCGAAATTGCTTGTAGTGCTTGTTGCTTGCTGGGAGGATTGCTTATTTTACCCTGAACGCATTCCCGAATTTGTCCAACAAGTTCTTTCCCCAAATCTGCTGATGATTTATTAGTTTCTGATGTCGTCTGACTAGTCGCAGGTAGCAATAAACCAAAATATCCTATTGCTAACAATCCTCCTGCGATACCTTTGGTAAGCTTCGCTAACGCAATACCCAAGTATGGCTGACGATGACGGGTTTGGTTTTTATCCTTTTGACTTAGCTGAAAAAAATTTATTTTAGGTTTGATATTCATCAAAAGAAATAGTAAAGCGATTTATGGATGCTGTAATTGTTTTAACTTTTTAACCCTTCAACTGCAAGAGTAATTTTTCCGTAATAGCTAGTTCGTGTTCTTCGTATCTTCGTCTTCTTCTGCAAAAATATCCTCGATTTTTCACAAAAGTCGAGGATACAAAAGTGGATATTTTCAATATTGATTGCGATAATTGCTGCTTTTGATGCACCCCCTTCCCACACTAAACTACAGTTCTTCTCTCCCGTGATAAAGCTAATTCAGCAGGTACATACACACCATTTTCGGTAATAATAGCCGTAATTAAATCGGCAGGGGTAACATCAAACGACGGGTTATAATATTCCACCCCACTATTTGGTGTCAGCATCGTATCGCCAACTTGGTACATTTCCGTAGGTTCTCGTTCTTCAATCGGTATTGCACTACCATCAGCTAATTCAAAATCAATCGTTGAAAGTGGTGCAGCAACGAAGAATGGCACATTATGAGCTTTTGATACTAGTGCTAAACTATACGTACCAATTTTATTTGCCGCATCGCCATTTGCCGCAATGCGATCGGCTCCAACAATTACAGCGTCGATTAACCCCTGCTTCATGCAGTGCGCTGCCATACTATCGGTAATTAATGTTACCGGAATTCCTTCTTGAGCGCATTCCCATGTGGTCAATTTTGCACCTTGCAATCTCGGACGGGTTTCGTCAGCAAACAGCTTGTTTAATCGACCTTCGCGCCATGCCGATCGCACTACACCCAAAGCTGTCCCATAACCACCAGTAGCCAGGGCACCAGCGTTACAATGGGTGAGCAATGTGAGTTTTTCCGGGTTTGCTGGCAATGCTTTTAAACCATTATCACCAATGGCGCGACAGGTTTGTAAATCTTCAATTTGGATATCTTGGGCAGTTTGCAGCAATACTTTTCTCAGGTCTTCTACCGTACCCAATGTTTCATAAGCAACTTTCAGGGTACGTGATATCGCCCAAAAAAGATTTACGGCAGTGGGACGGGTTGCCCGTAACATGACGGCGACTTTTTCTAATTGTTGTAAGAAGCGATCGCGGTTATCGGTTTCTATTTCCCTCGCACCCAAATACATCCCATAGGCAGCAGCAACACCAATTGCTGGGGCACCTCGAACAATCATTGTTTTAATTGCCCGTGCCATATCTTCACTACGGTGAATTTCTACAAATGCATACTCGTTGGGTATACGGGTTTGGTCAATAAGTGATACGGCATTATTATGCCAAATAACTGGATAAACTTGATTATTAGAAGGATTCATAGCAAAGATTGGGAATTGAGCAATGGGCATTGGGAATTGGGCAATGGGCAATGGGAAATAGAAACTAGCATTAAATATATTTACCCATGCCCCATCCCCCATGACCCATGCCCAAATAATTAACTAACTACAGAAAATTGCTGTGCAAAATAAGCCTGCATAATCGTATTTGCCATTTGCGAACTTGTTAAACCCAATTCTGCCTTAGATTGGTCGGGTTCAGCATGTTCCACCAAAATATCTGGCACACCAATACGCTTAACTGGAACCACAATGTCCGCATCAAGCAATGCTTCAGCAACAGCAGAACCAAAACCACCCATGAGACAACCTTCTTCAAGGGTGACGACACGACCGATTTGCTTTGCCAAGGGTAAAATTAGCTCGGTGTCTAATGGTTTAGCAAAGCGAGCATTGATTACCGTTGCTTCGATGCCGTGTTCGCTAAGAACTTCGGCTGTTTGCATAGCTGAGTAAACCATTGTACCGTAAGCGACTAATAAAACATCATCGCCATTGCGAAGGATTTCACCCTTACCAATTTCTAAGGCTTCCCAACCCTCTTCCATCAACGGTACTCCTTGACCGCTACCGCGAGGAAAACGCATTGCGATCGCGCCTTTGGTATACTCAACCCCAGTCACAATCATGCGTTGCATTTCGGCTTCGTCTTTAGGAGCCATCAACACCATATTGGGTATACAGCGCAAATAAGCTATGTCATACATTCCTTGGTGGGTAGGACCATCCGAACCCACAATTCCAGCCCGATCTAAACAGAAAAAGACGGGTAGTTTTTGGATGCAGACATCATGGATAATTTGGTCGAATGCCCGTTGCAGAAAAGTTGAATAAATGCAGCAAACCGGACGCATTCCTTCACAAGCAAGTCCCCCAGCTAAGGTGACAGCGTGCTGTTCGGCAATGCCAACATCTATATATTGATTCGGTAATTTTTGTTGAAGTTTGTCTAATCCCGTTCCTGTTGCCATTGCCGCAGTAATCCCAATAATTTTTGGATTTTGTTCGGCAAGTTTGACTAAGGTATGGGCAAATACTTTTGCATATGCAGGTGGTTTGGGTTTATTTGAGGGAATTGCTTTGCCAGTAGTTAAGTTGAATGGGGTTTGAGCATGATATCCAACTTGGTCTTTTTCGGCAATTTCGTAACCCTTGCCTTTAATAGTGGAAACATGGACTAAAACTGGTCCCGGTATCTGATGTGCTTGTTGGAAAGTCGCAATTAACTCTTCCAAATTATGCCCATCTACAGGTCCCATGTAGGTAAAGCCTAATTCTTCAAATACAGCTCCCACTTTAGGCACAGCCAAACGCTTCATCCCTTCTTTAATGCGTCCGAGTTCGGGAGACAGGGATTCACCTACAAACGGTAAATTTTTGACTTGCTCCTCAAAGTTGTCGGTAATAAACTGCATCGGTGGTGAAAGACGCATCTTATTCAAATAGCGAGGAATTGCCCCGACATTCGGAGATATTGACATCTCGTTATCGTTGAGAACCACTAACAAGTTGGTTTTAGGCATATGTCCAGCATGGTTAATTGCTTCGAGTGCCATTCCACCAGTTAACGCTCCATCACCAATAATCGATGCAACTTTGAATTTCTCCCCCTTGGCATCTCTTGCTAATGCCATACCTAAACCTGCGGAAATACTTGTCGAAGCATGTCCCGCACCAAAGTGATCGAATTTATTTTCGCCACGCTTTAGATAGCCTGCGACACCATTTTGTTGTCGCAACGTGTGAAAGTCGCTATAGCGTCCAGTAATTAGTTTGTGGGGATAAGCTTGGTGTCCAACGTCCCAAATAACTTTATCGCGATCGAGGTCGAGTGTCTGATAAAGCCCAAGCGTTAATTCTACAACACCTAATCCCGGTCCCAAATGTCCGCCAGTTGCTGCTACGGTTTGCAAATGTTTGTCGCGTATTTGACGAGCAATCTGTTGTAGCTGGCGAATCGACAGACCGTGCAACTGATTGGGGTGGGTGATTTCACTCAGGTGCATACTATAAGGTCTTCCTCTCTAAATTATTCTTTTTCTGATTTTCCCACGCTCAGGGCTGCTAGCAATATCAGTTGCATTGCGGCTGTTTCTAAAAAAATATGTATATTTTATAACTATAAAATTGCGTTTTTTGACACTTGTCAAATTTGATTGATGCTAGTTATCTGCTTGGCTAGCTGGAAATAATCGGGAATATTTAGCTATTTGACTATGTAATCGAGTTTTAGCTGCCTTCAGTAATATGAATATTTACTAGTCTTTATGTTTACCTGAATCAACATTTTCACCCAGAAAAAAGTATTAATAGTTTGTTAAATTTTTGGTTTTTACTGACAAGTTTTGGTGATTTTAAGCTTTATTAATCCAATTAGCATAATTCAAAAATAATAATGAATGTTCAAAAAAAAGGAAAAATAATGCGATTCTACCTGAAGACAGCAAGAAACTCAGTAGAGATGCGTGGATACTACTGAGTTTTCTTTGTAACTGAACCATGAACTTAGTAACAAATAAACATTTTAAGAGCGAAATAATGCTCCCAATTATCAAAACTTTTTTGTCTCGATGCTATGCCAAGCGGGCTTTTGCCAAGTCACGAATTAAAAGCAAGCGTGAGTAAAGGTAAGCACTAGCGATATTACTTTCTTCAGTATCAACCAATCCCCTAAATTCTAACTGTTCTAGGAGTTGATGCACCAATTCTGTATCGCTAAAACTGAGAAGGATATTTGTCTGAGTTTCTTCAACGATTGACCAGAGATGGCGCATTAATGAGGAGTTTAAAGAACTAACTCGTGTTGCGCTTGTGTCGCGGTTTTTTGGCAATGCCGCTTTTGTTTTGTTTTCGAGCATAATATTGATTTCGCAAATCTTAAGAGAATCTTAAATTACTCAAGACTCTATTCGGTGGAAAATTTACATAACTTGACTAATTCGATGTAAGTCTACGCAAATTCGGGGTTGAGGATTGAAAATTAAGGAAATTATCTTCGTTGTCTTCAAGATAATTTCGTCAGCAAACCTAAAAACTGCTTTGTTTTTGGTGTTAGTAGAGTACGACGGTATGCGTCTGCGGCTTTTTTGATTGCTTCGGCTTGGGTTGGATAAGGATGGATAACGGTGCTGAGTTTGCTTAAGCCAATTTTATTTACAATTGCCGTAGTCACTTCCGAAATCATCTCCCCAGCGTGCCTCGCGACTATTGTAGCACCGAGTATTTCATTGCTACCTTGGCGGTGGAGTATTTTAACAAAGCCTTCTTCTTCTCCGTCTGCGATCGCTCGATCTACACTATTAAATGGAATTTTAATTGTATTTACATTTATTCCCTTTGCTTGGGCTTGGTTTTCATACATTCCCACATGGGCAATTTCTGGGTCAGTATAAGTCACCCAGGGCATAACTAAACTACTTAATTTTTGTTTGCCAAAACCAAACGGCGAAAAAAGAGTATTTTTGATAACAATTCGTGCAGCCGCATCTGCCGCATGGGTGAATTTCCAATTCATACAAATATCTCCTGCGGCATATATGAGGGGGTTAGATGTTTGGAGAAAATCATTGACAAATACACCTCGATGCGAATCATATTCAACTCCCACCACTTCTAAATTTAACCCTTCTATGTTGGGTGTTCTGCCTGCACCAGCAAGAATTTCATCAACCGTAACTGAATCGCGCAAACCGTTACTATTAAAGTAAATTCGCTTGCCACCACTCACAGTTTCCACAGTTTCAATTTCGCTATTTAAAATCAAGCGAATATTTTCGCGAATAAAAGCATTTTGAACTATTTCCGCAGCATCAGTATCTTCTTTGTTCAAAATATGGGAACTGCGATGAAATAAAATGACCTCACATCCCAAACGTCGAAAAGCCTGTGCTAATTCCGCACCAATTGGACCACCTCCAATTACAGCTAATCGTTGTGGTCGTTGTGTCAGTGAAAAGACTGTTTCATTTGTCAAATATCCCGCTTCTTCGATGCCAGAAATTGTCAGTTTTGAAGCTCTAGCACCAGTTGCAATTACAGCCTTCTTAAAACGTAAAGATTTACCAGCAACTTCTACGGTATTCTTACTTGTAAAACCTGCGCTGCCAAAAAAAACATCAATACCCAACTTTTGAAACCTTTCGACAGAATCGTGATGGCTAATACCAGCGCGTATCTTTCGCATCCGTTCCATCACTGAAGGAAAATCAACCTCAATCGAGTGGGGTAAAATCACACCAAAATCCCGTGCCTGATACATTTCCCCAACTACCCGTGCAGAACGAATAATACACTTGGAAGGAACGCAACCATAGTTTAAGCAATCTCCACCCATCAAATGCTTTTCTACCAAAGCCACTTTCAATCCCACGTCTAAACCGGCAGCACCAGCAGCTACAACTAATCCAGCAGTACCAGCACCAATTACTACTAAGTCATAATATTCTGCGGGTTCCGGATTTACCCAATCTAATGGATGCACGTAAGAAACTAGCCTCTGATTGTACTCATCCATTGGACGTACAGAAATTGGTTGAAATTCTGAATTATGCATATTGGTTAGTAATTATACATTTAAGTCATCTTCCAAAGCTTTACGAGCAACATGAGTCAGATAAAATGAAACTGCAACAGTAGCAACAAAACCAATAATACGCAGTGACCATTGTAAAATAGGGTTAACTGGTGAACTTTCCATACCAATCATAGCCAAATCGTTGTTAACGAACCGATATAAACATACATAACTGTTCCTGGAATCATTCCCATTGAACCTAAAATATAATCTTTAATTGATACTTGCGTGATTCCAAAGGCATAATTTAATAAGTTAAATGGGAATAATGGCGATAGACGAGTTAAAAATACAATTTTTAGACCTTCACGAGCAACTGCTCTGTCCACTGCCTGAAATTTTGGATATTTCTCAAGTAACCTGGAGATGCGATCGCGTGATAAATATCGTCCCATTAAAAAAGCAAAAGTAGCACCAATTGTGGCGGCAGTAAATACATAAATTGAGCCACGAAATACACCAAAAATAGCACCACCACCTAATGTTAATACTGAGCCAGGAATAAATAATATAGTTGCTAAATTATAGATAATAATGAATGCAATTACTCCTAACGAACCAAGATTTTTGACCCAAATTAATGATTTGTGTAACAATTCTTGAATATTTAATTGTTTAGCAAAAATTATTGTAAGTGCTACAAAAATCACTACTGTTGTTAGTCGAATAAATAATAAAAATTTCTGTTTAGTCATATTTTATTCAGAATAATCTGATAAATTACTTTAACTTCAATTCAGAGCGTAGGGACAAAAAAGACTTTAACACTCAATAATTTTATTCACTGTTAACTATTAACCATTTGTTTGTAGCGTTTCCCGACCTGGTTCGGTACAGCTTTAAATCAGCTTGCATACCTGGATAAAGTTTAAAAAATCATGTGTACTTCATTAGATTGGAAAACGCTATATTATTCTTTTACTGTATAAAATATTAACCTTACTTTGTTAATCTTTATGGACTAATATATACCAACAAAATGATAATAAACTTAAATTATCCTGAATTTAACCCTAAGTTTTCTTCTTACCACAATACCAATCTCTAATCCGCGCTGGAGAAACTCCTACAAAATACGCAATAATAGCAATTTGGTTAACTAAAGTCGTTGTCAAAACCCCTTGTTGCAACCATCGACGTGGAGAGGTTAAAACTGCTGTTGGTACAATGGCAATCCGTCCAATACGCCGTAAACGCTGTATAATATCAAAATCTTCCATAATGGGTAACTCAGAAAATCCCCCCACTTGTTCAAATACCTTACGGTTGAGAAAAATTGCTTGATCTCCATAGGGAAGTTGAAATAAATGCGATCGTATCATCACTCCCCACTCTACTAACCGCAAACTCCATCGAGATGCATTTATTGTCAAATTAAATGCGCCAGCAATGACACCAGTTTGTTGTAAAGCATCACGAATCATATCATCAAATAGTAATGGTAAAATAGTATCCGCATGAAGAAACAGTAAAATATCACCAGATGCGGACAATGCACCTGCATTCATTTGATATGCTCGACCAGGACTAGAAAATATAGTTTTTATACCCAATTCTTGTGTAATTAATACAGTATTATCTTGCGAACCCCCATCCACTACAATAACTTCAATATCCTTACCTGATTGGGTACTAGTAATTGAAGCTTTAATATTTTCTGCTTCATTAAGAGTAGGAACTATAATTGAAATCCTACTCGTCTCATTATGTTGGTAATTCATATTCTTAATCCTTTTCACCTAAATCAATTAAGATAAGGTAACAAGAAAATAAAGTCATAATCCAAAACAGCCAAAACAAAACCCAATTCTTGCAGTTATAAGAATTGGGTTAAATAGAGTATAGAAGAAAAATAGCCCTGGCACTGAGCAATTGTTGCATGGGCAACCCCCAAACTATCGTAGCCGCAACAGCGTTTCACAACTGAGTTCGAGATGGATTCAGAGTGGTTCCACCGCGCCATAAGCACCAGGAAAACTTGTAGGATTAAACCCTGAAGACTGCACAG
>JAAUPE010000047.1 GCA_012034595.1 Calothrix sp. CSU_2_0
GGGATTAAATGAAGGTTGGTTGCTTGTGTTTGATAGACGTAAAAATGCTTTACCAATTGAAGAACGTTTATCGACGCAGGTTGTTGTGACGGAAAATCAACGAAATATTACTGTGATTCGGGCGTAGGATAAAATTATAGCATTGTCTTTATTGTGTGTGGTTTGAAGTTTCTAACGACCCCGTTCACCCTCTGCTAATAGCTTCTCAAGCTCAACGAAAAGGCTGAAAACGGTCGTGTGCAACGGGATTGTTAGCTGGCTTTAACCTAAACTATTTACACCTGCATTTCTCACAAGTATTGCGATCGCCTATCTCGTAATCCCTAGCCAGAAAGTGTTTCGAGCCTTTTGGATGGGTCATAATTTTTCGCAGTGCAAAACGCATAAATCTAGGATTTATAAGGCTTTGAGAGATGTGGTGAGAAATCCGGGTTACAGTATATCTATTGTCGCATCTGTATGAGCTAGTATTTGGGCTAAGTGGTTAGGCAAAATTAATTATATATTCTTCTCCAAAATTCAGTAGTACATATTCAACCGATCTAACTAAATTCTCCCAAGAAAAGTATGCATCAACTTCTAACCACTGATATTTGATAAAACGCCATAAAATTTCAATTATATTTAGTTCTGGAGAATACTTAGGTAAAAAGAATATTCTTAAGTTTTTGTCTGACCATTCTTTTTGTTTATTCAGAAATTTGTTACTTGTATGAATTGATGCATTATCTATTACTAATACAGTTGGCTTGTCTTGTTTTTTGGAAAAATCATCAATACAAGCTATCACAACATCACTATTTATATTACATTCAAATAAATAAGTTTCCAAATCATTTTTTCTATTTAAAAATCCGAAAACATTTAAGCGCTGGCTTCTTTCGCATTCGACAACAACTTCATCTCCTTTCTCTTGCCATGCATAAGGAACATAAGAATTTAAGGAAAATCCAGATTCATCTACATACACTAAGTTTATTTCTCCTCTATCATCTTGTTCCTTTAGGGTTTCTAGTTCCGCCTTTTTATCCTTGTATTCCAAAGCATCTGGCTCTCCACTGACTCTTCTTGTTATGCGATGCCAACTCATATTAAAAAAGTTGATAATTCTCTTGACTGTATCTTTACTAATATAAATTCCCCATTCTTCTCTCACATTTTTTACAACTACATGTAAATTTCTAGAATTCTCTTTAGTCCATTGTTTTACTTGTAACTTTTGCTCATCATTTAATTTTGATTTTCGTCCTCTTCCTTTTTCATCATATAATCCAACTAAACTAAAATCATCCCAATCGTTCAACCAATTTATTATCGTTAAACGAGTCACATGAAATATTTTAGCTAAATCGTTAACTTTATGTCCTTCATAGCTCAATTTAATACATTTCGCTCTTCGTCTCACATGGTGATATTTACTTTGCTTATGAATTCTTTCTAATAGTTTGATCGTATCTATATATAATCCTTTAATAAAGCGCACTTTAATATCCTCATATTACTTTAAAATATCTCCCATAAAAGACTATCATGAAATGTATAATTAATTTTGCATTACTACTTACTGATTGCAGCCTGTATTATCGACTGAACCATTCGGCATGGTTGTATTACAAAGGCGGGAAGTTTTCAAATTATCATCTTTAAGAGAAGCATCCAATAAATTTGCATTTTGAAAATTTGATTCCATAACAAAAGTTTTTTGAATGATGCGCGTTGTAAATTTGCATTCTGAAAACTTGTGTACGTCACCATAGCAGCATTCCAAGTTGTACTACTAAGATTAGCACCTTGAAGATTGCTCCCGCTCAATATACTGCGATCACTGATTTCGGCTTGCTGAAGATTTGCATTTTGAAGATTTGTCAAGATCATAGATACTGAACGCAGGGACGACTTAGCTAAGCTTGCATTGGTTAAGTTAGCTCCAGTCAGATCAGCGGGAAGAAATTTTGCTGATCGAAAAGATGTTTGGTCTAGATTTGCTTCAGATAAGTCTGCCCAGTGAAACCTTGCTCCATTTAACTCTGCGCCAGTTAATCTTGTCCGTCTCATAGATGCAAGTGAAAAAAAAGCAACTTTCAGATTCGATTGACTCAAATCTGCATCATCAAGTGAAGCGCCTATAAAATTTGCATCTTCTAAGTTAGAGCCTTTTAGATTCGCGCCTTTCAAATTTGCACCTTCTAGATTAACTCTACGAAGGTCAAGGTTAGCCAAGTTTGCACCCCTTAAATCGCAACGAACACATGAACGTGATGCTACGAGTTCGCTAACTGTAGCACTGACATCTTTAGGGTTCTTTTCAGGTAATACAGCCTGTAGCCTTCCCAGCATTTCAAAACGAGGTTTCGCATCTTCACGATGCTGTTGAAGCACGGTTCGTCCCGTTTCGGAAAGAGCATTCACATTAAGGGGGTTAAATTTACGTTCTGTCACCACTTTTTCAAAGTTCAAAAAATTGGCACGATTACCAGACGATTGATCGCTACTTGTAAGGTATCCAATGTAGCCTTGAACTTGTCCGCCGATTGATGAAGTTAAAAGAGTCACCGAGAAAATATCTTTTAGTGGTATTTTTATTTCTTGGCTATTTTTCTTAATGAAGACTGTTAACACTTCACCTTCTAGAACAAACTTACAGTGACCACCAAGGAAAATATTAGGCATCTGGGAACCACAAGACAACTCTGTTCCAGGAATATCCCTTAAATCAAATGAACCCTGAGTAACCTGAGCATACGCCTTTTGTATACACAGAGTAAAATCTACCCCTACTGCTAGTAAAGCTACCGTGAATGTGATTCTAGATAAATTCATCCTGCCTCTTTCCCTCAACTATGCATCGAATATTCTTTATTCAAAACTAATACAGCCTTACATTCCGAATCAGTATTTCAGCCTTGTCTTTGTAGCCAGCTAACTATTTATTATACCGAATGTTTCCATATAATCCCCTTCTACAAGGTGTTTATACCAAAATATTTCCTTATAAACAACCTTTTTAAGCGGGTTATACGGAATATTTTCCGTATAAATCCCCATACAGGGTTATTCAAAAGAACGATTCCGTATAAACCCCCCATTTGCTTGGTTAAACGGAATTTTCAGTGTAAGTATCGGGGTTGTCTCAATATTATCCAGATAACATGATTTATCAGGACACAAGAAGCGATATCTACCAACAAATGTACTATGGAACAGCGTCCAAAAAAGCTAATGGAGCAGGTGCAAGATGCCATTCGACTGAAACATTATTCATATCAAACAGAGAAGACATACGTTTACTGGATTCGACGGTACATATTTTTTCATGATAAACGCGACCCCAAAGATATGGGGACTCGATAAATAGAGGCTTTTTTGATAGATTTATAGCGGTTCTCTGTCCGATGCAATACAAGGGAGGACAGGGAAACCCTGCCCCTACAAGCTTTGTGATTTAAACTTGTACCTCACTGATCTGAAAACCGCTATAGTAGTCAACCAAAAAATTGCTGCTTCCACGCAAAATCAAGATGTAAACCTGTGGTTGGTGCGATCGCGTAAATTCTCAAAGTATAGTAATTTCGTGGTTCTAGCTGATGTGCGATCGCTTACTTACACAAGTATCGCAATTTCGTGGTTGCTTAATATGTCAAACTTTTGGAATGTGAAGCCATTTATAGGAATATTATGCTAGTCCAGCGACTCGAAGAGTAGTTTTTCTCAGTAACAGTAGTGTTGAGCCGCTTCCAAAATTTTGCAATGCACCAAGAATTTGAGTAAATCCACTCCAACACATTTGTTAGCCTTGCTTTTCGCTCACTAACTCCCTAGTCTAATCCAAAAGGCAACCATCAAATCACTGAACACATGAGTTTCCACCTTGATTTGATCTATATTGCGTCTACTCGAACAAAAGGGTATTGAAGTAAAAATACACTTAGAGCAGTCGATAAAAAGAAGTTTAAACAACCGACTATTAAATTAAACAGCCAATGACCTCTTCGGTCTAAAGAACCATTTTCATGTTTCAGAGCGCTGCTTCTACTTATTAGACAATCAGTTATAAATGCAAGAACAATCATTATAAAGGGAATATACAGTGTTAGTAGCAAAACCAGACCTAAAACAATAGGACTCTGAAAAGCTATCGCAGCAGCAACTACAGTAGAAATGCAAGATGAGAAGCTAATTATTAACCGTGCTAGCCAAGTATACTTACGTCCTGGATGGGAGTTTTGCAATCCGACAATTAAACGTTGAAAAGTATCTGCAATTAGAATAAAACTAGCATAGAAGATAGGTATAAGACCTACAACGCCTAGTCTCGCAATATAAAGAGACAAGTCAAATAGAAGCCTCTTGTTTGATAAATTTACAATTGACGGGAGTATCACATTGATACCACTCACCAATAATCCAGATCCCATGAACAATCCAGTTAAATACAGAAGTATAGAACTACAACTTAAACCAATGTCAGAAGAATTAATCTGAGGATTCTTTGGGTTGTAGGCAATTTCAACATCTTGCCCAATCGGGTATAACCGCGTCGCTGCAATTTCTGCATGTGCGAATGTTTCAAATCCTCGGGCATTAAACCCACTTGATTGATACGTTATTCCTGAAACATCATAACTGTACTTAACTTCATACCCCCAAGATGTCACGGTAGTATCTTTGCGATAAGTGGTGCGTAAACCTACTGAATATCCAGTGATTTTTGCCTGAACAGGAATCCAGTTTTTGCTTTGGGTACCAAACCAAAGCCCTCCCAGACATGCATCTATTATCTGCCAAACTATTCCGAAATATATGACTCCTATTAATACAGCCCAAATAATTGTCATTTCTGTAGGTTATTGAGTATTGACGAAGCTCGTTTTCTGGTAAAGACCGAGAAAGCTAACTATTTATTATACCGAATGCTTCAATATAATCCCCTTATACAAGGTGTTTATACTGAACTTTTAATCCACCTAAATACAATACCATACCGAAATATTTCCTTATAAACAACCTTTTTAAGCGGGTTATACGGAATATTTTCCGTATAAATCCCCATACAGGGTTATTCAAAAGAACGATATGGTTATGATATCCGCACGATGCGGGAATTACTCGGACACAAAGACGTGAAAACTACAATGATTTATACCCATGTTCTCAATCGTGGTGGTAAGGGTGTTCGTAGTCCTCTAGATTTTTAAGTGCAACTTTAACCTTTCATTCTCCATCCGTAGCGCTAATATTTCATTCTTCTGCAATTCAACAAGTGACTTTTGACTAATTACCTCACCAAAGGCTTTTTTACGGTTTTCAATGCCAAACCAGCGCTGGTAGGTTTTCGTATGCTCATCAACAGTATGACCTAAGTTGTCTGCTGCGGCTTTGATGGGTATTCCCTGGAGGTGCGATCGAATCGCGCAAGCATGACGCAAATCGTAGGGTTGAAACTCAATCCCAACTTTCCTAAACCATCTAGATATATCTCTTCGCATCCAATTAATGTTTTGCACAGATGTAATTTTTGCAACCTTTTTATCTAAAATTTTTAATGGTTGGGGATTTTTTAAATCGAATAATTCTATCCATTCGGGAACAAAGGGGATGACTTCTCGATATCCAGTTTTGGTATCTTTATGGACTTTCCAAGTATTATCGGCATTTTGTGGAGATATCCACCAATTAATATCTGGTTGGACAAATAATTCCCTTGGTCGTAATCCAAATGTTGCCAGCATTCCATATACCCAACGCCACATTTCCCAGGTGTCGATTTCATCGCAGATATTGGTATTTTTGCGGCTGAGGGCGAATTTTTCAAATAGGGTAAATGAGTGAACAATTTTCTCGTTGTCGGGAATTTCTCGGAAGGCTGGAGTCACTTTATCTCGTGTGACATCAAGGTTAAATCCCAACTGAAAGGTTTTAATAAAAACAGAAGTTACTGCAATAAGTTCATTTTTTTTATTTCCCTGGAATGAATTAATGATTTCCTCAAAATTATTCTTTGTCGCTAATATTTTTAGAGGAAAGTTTCTTTTAATTACAGATGTATAATTTGCAAAAGTGTTTTCACTAGTTATAGTTAGTTGACGAGTTTTGTAATAATTTTCTGCAAATTGCTCTAATAATTCCCCAATTGTTTTTATCTCTTGTTTCTCTCTCGATTTAATCCCTAAATACTTCTCATTCCACTCAAAAGTATGACGAGCGATTAATTTACCCAATTCGTAACTTTCCTCGATCGCAGTTTTTAGTCCATCTAAATTTGCTGGTATCCCCAAAGACAAATCATACTGCTTTTTCTCTTTACTCATGCGATCGCCTGGTTTTAAAGGTAGGGTAGCTCGTAATTGGAGGGAATTGCCAGTTTGTTTGATGCTAACTCTAACTCTATCCCTTTTTAAATTAGTATTTGCTTCGACTAACTTCTGCTCAAAAACTTCCTGATAGTGTAATTCCGTCGCTTTAATTTTCGCCATTGTTCCCCTATAACTGCCGTCTGTGGTGTTTTGCGGCTCAAAATCTGCAAAAATATCGGCGAATAAGTCGGTTGAGTCTTCGTTTGCATACTTATCATTTGCATACTTATGTGTAGATGCGGGATATGCCTCCGACATTAAGTTTTGCTTATTGCAATCATCCTGGTTTTGATTTTGCCCGCTCATTCCCTAAATATTCCCTTATTTATAAGCTGGAATGGTGAAAATAAAATGTTAGCGAATAGCATTAAATACGAATAAACAAGTTACCCGCTAACATTTTCAGCATATCACCAGTTGCCACAGCAGTTATATGGTGCCTGGTGGGGTCATGTGTGCCCCGACTTTGACCGATGTGACTCGCGCTTGGTCAATTTTGGAATATTTCCGCCGCAATTGGATTGAAGCGGTATGGTTGGGGTGTTCTTTGGAACGATATGAAGAGATTCGTACTTACGATGATTTCATGGTTTGGCTGAATGAAAAGCCCGAACATTGGAACTCGGATTTGGGAATTTATTGGCGAATGGGTTTGGATATTGGACTCGATAAATTTGGTGCGGGAGTAGGCAAATATGTTTCCTGGGGATATTTGCCCCATGAGACAAAATATCAGAAACCAACCATTGCTGGACGAAATGCGGCAATGATTATGAAGAGTGGGGTATATGACGGTTTTACCGATACCCATACATCAATGGATGAAGGTTTCGTGCGGGAAAACATGACCCACTCTTGGTATGACGAAAGCGAAACCGATATTCACCCACGCGATCGCACTACTAAACCCAGTGTGAATAATCAGAAAGACTTCAATAATGCCTACACTTGGTCAACTGCTGTATTGCACCAAAACTTAGGTAGACTGGAAGCTGGACCCCTTGCTCGTCAACTCGTTGCGGGTGGTACACATGGGGAGGGTTGGCAGCATCACGACGGATTTATCCTAGATGCATTCAAAAAAATGGGTGGTGCTAGTGTTCACCTGCGACAATTAGCACGGATGCATGAAATTGTAAAATTATACCGTCAAGCTGAACATTGTCTACGGGAATTCCGCCTCAGTGAAGAATGGTACATTAAGCCTGAAGAACGGGATGGGCAAGGATGGGGTGCAACTGAAGCTTCACGGGGAGCGCTTTGTCACTGGATTAATATTCAAGGTGGCAAAATTAAGAACTACCAGATTATTACACCAGGAAATTGGAATATTGGACCCCGCGATAGTCAAGGGATACGTGGACCAATAGAGGAGGCACTAATTGGTATACCAATCCAAAACCCCCGCGATCCCATCGAGGTTGGACATGTGGCACGCTCTTTCGATTCATGCTTAGTTTGTACAGTTCATGCCCACGATGCCAAAACAGGGGAAGAATTAGCACGTTTTAGAACAGCATAACCAGGTTTATATTTTATTTTTCCCCCTTGCCACGGGAGGATTAAGGGGGGTAATTCCGATGTGTACATCGTAAGAGGTTCTGATGTACCTTACGATGCCGGAAACGTTATAAGCGCTTTCGTCTTGTTCCCAGGGAATACCTGGGAATAAATATCAGAAATTACCAGCTTTCATTACTAATAAATAAATTTACAATCAAATTTATAATCAAAAACAACAACTAAAATTAGTAGCAAAATGTACTATTTTGTTTTGCTAGAAAGGTTAGTCTTTCCTCATTACACACTATTCAAAGTCAGAAAGAGACATGTCTACTATTTATTAAAATAAAGTAAATTTACCAATGTTCGTACTACTCAAAGGAGCTACAGTAAATGAATATTATTCATAACGATACATTCCCTGTAAATATAACAGTTCAGATTAGAAAGAATATCTACTCAGCCGAATTATATTTTGATGAGAAAGCTCATATATCCTATTATCACGATATCAGCGAAGCTGAAGACTACTATATTAAGTTGCTAGTCTCAGAGGTAACGCCAAAATATAAGCATAAAGGTAAGTATTTTTTACTACTCGACTTACGAAATGTGCCTAAAGTCGGCATGGTAATTATGCCGCTTGACAAAATAAATGAATTATATACTTTTGCCAAGAATACTGATAATGAAAGCTTGATTGCTAATACGAGTATCTGAAAGTATCGCTTAATTCGCTATGGGTCATTAATTTTTAGTTATTTATCATCAGTAATTACAAACAACAAAGATAAAAGTTGATTACTATATTGCTCAAGATTAGAAACAAATTTAAGCAAGTTGTAGTACTAGATTCACATCATCATTAATTAAGGAAAAAAAGTGACTGAATTAGAATTACATCCATATCTTCCTCGTCTATCTGAAGTCGCATTAAAAGAATTTACTGAATGGTGTGTGGTCGAACAAGCTACTGAAGCTGGATTTGAATTGATTGTAGATGAAAGTAGATTAGTAAACTTAGCACCAGCTTATTATATCGAAGAGCTAGTTGACCAATTTGTCAAGGCAACAAGAGAATCAATTGCAGGTGGGATGGCAATATTGGCAGCAGGGAAACAAGCTGATACACATGGTTTGAATGGAATTGCGATCGTAGTAGATTTTATCTCGCTTTATGTAAAATATTTAGTTCCCAAAGGGGAAAAAAATATGCTGCCTATAGATGAAAAATTGGCTCAAGCAGCACAAGAGCAATTTGATAAATTGAGTGAAATTGCTAATAAGTATGGCGTTGATTTAAAAGCTGATATTTAGACTCATATTGCTCATGATTGGCGAAAATTAGGGTGTAGAGATGCTTCACCATATAGCGTCTCTATCGCTCTTTTTCCCTTTCTGCTAACTATTTATCAACCAAATCACCCATCCTCATGCTACGATTCCCAGACAACCATTGAGGAATGGGGGCAATAATGGCGCTAGTGTGGTTAATTAGACATGGTGAGAGTGAAGCAAATGCGGGTTTTCCTACCGATGAACAAGTAAATATCAAGCTAACTGAGAAAGGGCATCAGCAAGGCAAGCAAGTAGCCTCATTTTTCTCACAACAACCTGCATTGATAGTTACTTCACCATTCTTGCGTACTAAACAAACTGCTCAACCAACCATCGATAGATTTCCCTCAGTTCCACTGGCAGAATGGCAAGTTGAGGAATTTAATTATTTAGCAACAGCACGACGTAAAAACACAACACTTGCTGAAAGAAAACCGATGGCTGAGGAATATTGGCAACGAAACGATCCTTTTTATGTAGATGGGGAAGGTGCAGAATCGTTTGCGGAAATGATGAGTCGTGTATCTAGTTTACAAGAACAAATTAGAGATTTACAAGATGAATTTGTAGCTATATTTACTCATGGAATGTTTATGCGAGCGTTTTTGTGGTCACTAATTTTTAATTCTGTTGAAGCTACTGCTAAAACTATGGGTGAAGTCCATGCATCATTAGATTTTTTTAATATTCCGAATGGTGCAATATTAAATTTACAAACACAGAATAAAAATATTTGGTTAGGTGGAGTAATAACCTCGCACTTGTTTGATTTAACCGCTTTGAATAACGCTGATTGACAGTAAATTTAATATCCCATGCTAACAATAATTGGTTGTGGCAATCTCAACCGCAGCGATGACGGAGTTGGTGTCATTGTTGCTCAACATCTCCAGCAATATCTTATAGAAAACCCCCACTCTGATGTGCGTGCTTATGACTGCGGAACATCTGGAATGGAGGTAATGTTTCAAGCACGTGGAAGCACAAAACTAATTATTATTGACGCTAGTTCGACAGCTTCCCAACCAGGTACAGTATATAAAGTTCCTGGTGAAGAATTGGAAGCTTTACCCGAACCCAGCTATAGCTTACACGATTTCCGTTGGGATCATGCGATCGCATCTGGGAGAAAAATATTTCAGCAGGATTTTCCCCAAGATGTGACGATATACCTAATCGAAGCAGCAAATTTAGGCTTTGGTTGGGATTTAACTCCTGCTGTACAACAAGCAGCAAATTTTGTAATTGCAGAAATAATGAGTATGCTGAGTTAAAGACAGTTTGCAATCAAGAATACTGTAGGGGCAAACAACCGTTTGCCCTAATTTATATTGCATTCAATTGTTTGCCCTAATTTGTATTGCATTCAATTGTTTGCCCTAATTTGTATTGCATCCAATTGTTTGCCATAATTTGTATTGCATTCAAATGGGACATGCTTATAGCTCTGTTATTATGCACCTTCTTGATGTTCTCGATATACTCCGAGTTCATCGACACGCATTTCAAATGGTATTCCTTGCACTTCTGGTGGACAGATACGAATTTTTGCACTACTCACAACTTTTTTGAGCAATTTTGCCATTAGTACCATCTTCCGCAAAACTTGCCAATTGATAATTAGATCGGGACACTCAATCACTAAAGTCAACGTACCATCAATGGTTGTAACATACCAACGACAGTCAGAAAGTAAATCTTTAATACTGCGATCGCATGCATTATAAAAGTATTTACTTATCGAATATTCAAGTTGTTGACGCAGAATAATATCTGCTGATGTTAATTGAGATGGATGTGAATCTTCGTCGTTAAAAAAGTTCTTTGCCATTTCCTCGTCGCTTAATCTCCTCTAATAAATTTTGAATTACACTTGCGAAAAGTATTACTTTCTATTTCCATAAATTCTTTGCTTTATTACTATCAAATGCACCCTCTATTTTTCGGTTTGAGATAGAAATAAAGTCATCGAAACAAATCTACCGAAACATATCCAGCGAAAACCTGATGCACTCACAAATAACCAGCTTAAGTTAACTGATTTTTTTTTAAGAGCGATTCATAACCAATCCTTGGTCAACTTTGCTTGTCCAAGCCATTTTTTAAAATGCAAAATTCTTCTGGTTAGAATCGACTACTGATAAAAATTAATTATGGAAGACTGCCTTGAAACTTTTTCTAAAGAAATATCTAGTTTCAGGAAAAAAGTTAAGGTTTCTTAACTCCCTTTGGCAAACAGTCAGTATTGATTTTGCTTTATAACTATTTTGGACAAACCAATTTTGTTCAAAACAATCACTATCATCATTTCGAGAGATATAATTCCTGAGCAGAAAAAATTGGATAAGTTGCTTTTGAGTCGCGATTAATGCTATATTAAAAACCCAATTTAGCTTTTGAACTTGATTCTTAAACAAATAGCAGGTAAGCAAATTTATCAGCTTCAGATAGGGATGTCACACGGTCTAGACTATTCACCAAATAACCTTCATCTACTAAAAATCAATATATCCTTCTCCTTGTTTCTAATTTATAGCTAGACCTATAATAATGGTAGCTATTAAAAAAAAAGAATCTGTTTATACTATTACTTAGTAACATAATAATTTTGCCAACTGCATAATAAACTTTATCAAGAGCTTTTAGAGAAAAATTTGCAAAAACTATTTGAGAATGATTTTTAATTATTGTTTTATATCCGCAAACTTCAACGTAAAACTCGAATAAATATCTCATCTGCTTTAATAAAATCATTCGTTGTGATGTAAAAAGATATTGATAAATATTTTTAAATAAAAATGTCAAAATATATCCAATAAAAAAGTTAATCAAATTAACATAATAGCTAAAACTCAACTTGCACTGATGGATATACATAGTTACTAAGTTAAAATGCTCACTGACTTTTAGTTTGGTGGCTCTTTGTAAAACCTAGCAATAATTTTTCTTTCCGACATATTTGACTATACTGAATATTTTTATTCTTGCAAAACCAATATTCTTGAAAGTAGTTACATCACAATTATTTTGATTGTCAAGATTCATATTTGCTGCTAACTGTAATTTTGTCAAGTAATAATTGCTACTAATACAAGCCAGTCAAAAACATCATTGCGATAAGATTATGACTTACACAAAAAACTAGTTTCTAGGCAAAACCGTTGTTTTGACGACCAGTTACTAGGAAAAAACCGGGTTTCTGGCTTCACATGCGTAAGTCATGAATATAATTTTCCAAGAATTGATACAAGTACCAGAATCAATCAATGATAAGAATCCGGTGTGAATTTTGAATAGAATTAGGTATTGTAGGGTACTTTTTTAATAGAGTTAGTTACGCACCAAACTCTTAGAAAAGTGTACATTAATACGTATATATTCAAAAAAATAGTAATCTTATACTTGACAAATTAATAAACACCTTCTACATTTATTTTTCTTAGAACTACATCACCATTTTCAACTAGCTTATTTAAATTTAGGTTATCAAAAACATTACTTATCAATTATTTTTTGGCAGTCAAACTTAACTTATTCGTAACTTACTCCATAAAGCACGTGAGAAATCTTGCTTCTTAGATAAACCTATTTTACCTATTAAAAAATAATCCCATATTCGTCAATTAAAGCTTTTGCAACAAATCTGAAAATTTTATAAAAAGTTATTAAATATTATTTATGCTAGATACTTGTAATAGTAGGATAAGAGCTAAGTAATCACTATATAATTGTGGTATATTCTCATTTTTAGTTCGTAATCAGAGAAAAATTAAACTGTTATTGCATAGCTTACTACTCAAAGAAAGTCTACCCGCAGTGTCAAGGAACGATATTTCCGTCATTGCGATCGCAATGAAAAAATCAAATCTGCAAAAAAGTAGTATGCTCTGTATGCTCTCATAAAATCATGACACAGGTTATGTAGCTGCTTATTCGCTCCGCAAATATTTATCTTGTAATCTCTTGTTCTTTAAGTACTTTATAATAACCAGCCTCATATTTTAATGTCAAGAATTACTAATTAATCATGAACAAAAGTTGAAGAAAACAATCAATGTAATTAGCTATTGATAAAATTAGTAAGTAAAAATTACTAGTAAATCGGAAAATCTAGGATATGAAAATTAGCGCACGCAACACAATCAAAGCAACTGTCAAAAAATTATACCAGGAGTGGTTAATACTGAAGTAACCCTCGAAATTGCTCCTGGTGTGGAAGTTACCTCGGTGATTACGAAATCTTCTGCTGAGAAACTACAACTGTCACTAAATAAAGAGGCATATATAGTGATTAAAGCAACAGATGTCATGGTTGCTGTTGAATGAAATTTGTAACTAGAGGGTTTTGATATTTAGCTTGAAGTATTCATAACAAGATTAGAAAGTTTGATAAAAGTAAGCTTTAGCTTAAATGGTGTGTTAGTGTTTATAACGCACCATCAAACTACCTATGTTGTAAACACAAATGTGGGCTAAATCAACAATAAAATTCTAAGTCGAAATACATAAAAAAGTCATAACTGAATCGTAGTTATGACTTGAATATAAACCAACTCGAAAAATATAAAAATCAGAGAATCATACCAATCATTTATGCCAAGTAAGGTTCTTGATGAGTTTTGATTGTACAATTAGAACGAGGATACGTAACACAAAGTAATGCGAAACCTTTAGACATTTGTTCATCATCCAAAAAGTTTTGATCTGATTGATCGATTTCACCTTCAACTACCTTGCCAACACAGCTAGAGCAAGAACCCGCATGGCAAGAAAAAGGTAATTCAATACCAGCTTCTTCAGCACCATCTAAAATAGTGGTATCTTCGTCAATTTCAACAACGGTATCAAGTTCTTCTTTTTTGTTGATTAATCTAACTTGATAAGCAGCCATTTTTTTGTTCTCCTCAAAGTAAAGAAATAAAATTCGACATTATCATTCGTAACAAGTTATTACTTGTTTAAATCGAGATTTTTATCAAGTTTAAACAAGCAGATTTATCAGGTGTTTAGACTACAATTACAAAGATAGATTATTGAGATTTTAAATATTAAATATTAAAATCTAAAATCTAAAATCTAAAATCCATAATTGGTCTTAATTGCAACAGCTAATAACGGCTGAATATAGAGTTTGTTATTGGCAAGGTGTTGCCTTAGGAGTACAATCGCCAGCACTGAAAGACTTACCGCAACTGCAAGTATTTGTAGCGTTTGGGTTAATAAACTTAAAGCCGCTTTCTATCACACCTTCAACGAAATCGATCACCATTCCTTCCAATAAAGGAGCGCTTTTAGCATCGATATAAATCACTACCTTACCTTGTTCAATCACAACATCATCAGGTTTAGGTGAAGAAGTAATTTCCATACCATATTCATAGCCATTACAACCACCATCTGTAGCCGAAACGCGAATGCCTTTAGTTGGCTTTAGCTGATTAGAATTTGGTGCAGAATCAAGCAGGAATGATTGTAGACGGGATTCCGCTTTTTCTGTCAACGTAATAGTCATCAATCCTCCTATGAATTGGTAGTTATTAGTTAAGAGTTATTAGTTAGAAGATATCAGTCATTTGTGATTTATTCTTAATCTAGTTATTGAGGAGACTAGTATTTAATGACCTGTCAACTATTAACAATAAACTATTAACTATTAACTTTTTTGTTTATGGTAATGATGAAAGCGATCGCAACTAGTGTTTCAACTGGAAAAGGAGAAGAAATGAAACTTAAACCTACCCAGAACATAGCCATTAAACTAGCTGCTAGCTGGACAATTTCCAGATGAACCTTATACACCACAACAACACAAACAATTGCGAGTGTTAGAGCAATCAACGAGTCCTGCATGTATACTTACTTGCAATTGCTAGTAGTTTCTACCGAATTAGAACCCGAATAGCGCCATGGTGCATTATTGCCGCATACCGGACATTCGCGATCGCGATAAGAACGACGTTTGGCAAACTCCATCCGATGCAAGTCAATTGTCAGCAACTGTGACAGCAAAGGCTGGCTAAACCCAGTAATCAACTTCACCGCTTCCAGAGCAGTCAAACAAGCTAGCATTCCAGAGACAGCACCAAGAACCGAGAAAGCACGTCTATCCCAAACAGGTTTTTCAGGAAATAGACAGGACAGACAAGGAGTGACACCGGGAATAATCGTAGTCAGATAAGCTTCCATCCCATCCATAGCTGCTTCCACCATCGGTTTGCGCCATCTCACGCAAGCATCATTGAGCAAATCGCGTTCGGTGAAATTGTGGGCACAATCCAACGCCATATCAGCCGATTGCACTAACGAATCTACATTCTCTGGGTTGATGTAGTCAAAGACAGTTTCAATTTCCACGTCAGGATTGATACCCTGTAGTGTTTCTTTTGCTTTGAATACCCTTGGCTTACCAACCCAATCATCCGCCATTAAAATCTGACGGTTCATATCATCAAGTCGTAAGTCACCACCCCGAACGAGAATCAGTCGCCCAACGCCCGCAACTGCCAGGTAAAGCGCTGCTGTGCCACCCAATCCTCCCACACCTGTAACCAGCACTGTCGCTGACTTTAGACGCTTCTGTGCCAATTCGCCAAAGTTAGGGAGCATCATTTGGCGGCGATAACGTTCCAATTCGGTAGGCGTTAGGTCAATCACTTTGTACCTCCTAATCAGACGTGATTTCTGTCAGCGTGACTACATTTTTAGCCTTCTGGTTAAACACTTTGAAAAGCTTTTGTTCTTGAGGTGTTGAGTCCAGAAAAACTTGATAAGCTTCTTCCAAAGCTGCAGAATAAAGGCTGAGTTTGTCAGCAAAACTCAAGCTGGGATTTTGTTTATCTATTTCTTTAATATTTAAAGAAAACTTCTTTAAAATATGTAGACGATTAACATTTACAACATTTACATCATAAGGAAGCTCAAAAAATTTAAAATATTCCTCTGCATCGACAATTTGTTTAAAAGTTTCAAAATCTGCATTCATTTTTCTTTCTCCATTCTTTTTAAGTCTTGCTTCATTTCATCTAACTTACGAAAAATTTCATAAGTTTCCGCAGCAACATCCATTAATGTTTGGTAATCAGTTGGCAAACCTTCAGCAAGGTCATGTAAATCCATCTTCATTTGACCAGCTTTACTATTCAGACGCTTAATTTGCATCTTTAAATCCTCGATAGCAGTCTCACTCATTTGAGCCATAAGCCATCCTATTAATAATAGTTATTAGTTAAAAGTTATGAGTTATGAGTTAATAGCTAGAATTAATATTGATAGATTATAAATTAGGATGCATAAACAAGCAAAGTTTGAGTATTCTGAAGATTAGGTATCAATTAAAGGTTATCAGAAAAACTAACCACAAAAGGTTCCTACCTCTTAACTCCTAACTCCTAACTCCTACCTCCTATCTCCTAACTCCTAACTCCTAACTCCTAACTCCTACCTCCTACCTCCTACCTCCTACCTCTTCTATAGATTTCCAACTTCCGGAAATCGCCTTGCTAAATCTGTTGCTTTAGCAATTAATTTTTCACCTTCTTCCGCAACCTTTTCTAGTGAATCATACCCGAAACGATGGGCATCACGTATAGTTTTGCGAACCAATAATAGATTACCCGCAAATACTAAAATCCAGCCAAAACCTTCATGATTTAAATCGACAACAACCTGCGATAATAATCCTGTTTCTTTTTCAATGCAAGCAGCAGTAGCACGATAAAAAGCCATAATTCTGCTAACCGTCATCGGATCAACATCACCATCGACAGGAATTTCACGTTTCTTCTGCCTGTTGATTACATAAGGTTTCAGAAGTAACTCATCCGACCAACTTCGATAAACACCATATACATCTTGCCCGCGAATTTGTTGTGCGATCGCTTTCAAAAAAGGCGATTTATCAACATCAAACGAAGGATTCGGTTTGACACTATTTGTATCGCTCATACAGTTGCTTCTTCCTCCAAATCTTCTTCAAAACTTTTGACTTTTGGTTGTTGTAATGCTTTACGCAGCCAAGGTGGTGGATTGCCCTTTAGAGTCTGTACCAACTTATTTAAAACATCAGCAATTTCATCATCGTCAGACTTTGCTTTAACAGGAGTTACACCTTTTTTAATTAATTTTGCCGCAGCAGTTCCACCAATAGCAGAAACATAAACTATTGTGCAATCATACAGAGCTTCAAGCTTAGGAGTAACCTTATCTTCATTACCGTCTTGCTTCAAGTCTCCCTCAAAAGTTAGTGTTTCAATAAACTCATATCCTTTATCAGTAATTTCATATACATCAATTTCCTTTGCCCACCCAAAATGAGCATTTATATGTACTCTGTCACTAGTAGTAAAAGCAATTTTCATCAACATAATCCTTAATTAATGTTTATGATTTATGAATTCCGAATTCTGAATTCTGAGTTATGAATTGTGAGTTAAATAAAAAATTGTTAAACTAATAATTAGGCTTTGGCTTGCAATCAACAATTATTAGTTATTAACTCCTAACTCCTAACTTCTACATTTCATACTTTAAATCTCTAGCCTTCCTCTCTTCTGTATCTAACAAGATATTGCCAATCTCAAACAAAATATCCATCGTACCTTTGTACCCAACCTTAGTGACTTGACCATTGCCCAAACGGTCATAGATAGGAATACCTTGACGATAAAATGGAATATTTAAACGTCTAGCAACATTACCAGCATGAGAATTACCAATTAATAAATCAGAACCCCGAGCTAAATCCTCAAAATCTTCATAGTCACCAATAACAACCTTATCAATTGGTAGTTGCTCTAAAAGTGGCGATCGCGTTGTCGTCACAGCAGCTTGAATTTCTGCCCCCATCGATTGCAAAAACAGAACTGTTGACCACAACAAATCTGGCTCTAATGCTAAAGATATACGCTTACGCCCAAAATAAAAGTGCGTGTCTAACATCGAATCCTGTAATTGTTTACGTTGACGACGAAACTTCTCAGGAACACTCACCCCACTCACATCAGAAAGTGCCTGCAAAAACTCATCCACAGGTTGCAAACCAGTCAATTCTGTAAACACCTCAATGGTATTTCAAATCGCTGTTCCAAAATTTCCGCAGCACCTCGCACACTTTCACCTAAAGCAATAGTAAAACACGAACTACCTACTTTTCTTAACTGTTCTAAAGTCGTTCCACCAACAGTAATCGGACTCCAAGAATCATCCAAATGACCATCCATTGAAGCCGATAAATCCGGCACAACAATAGGTACTAATCCAAACTCAGCAACAATATCTTTAACCTGCTGAATATCACCCGGAGTAAATGCCGAACCAGCTAATATATTCACCTGTTGAGGAATAGTTCTACCCGCTTCCGGTAATTCCCTAACAATACCCTCCACTGCTGCGGCAAAACCATCCTGTAATGCACCTTTAAAATCAGGTGAAGAAACCAAAATAATTGGTAAACTATCCAACTCAGGATGACTCTTACGGAAATCCTTCAGAATTCCCTGCATATCATCTCCTCGCGTCTCCGTCAGTCCAGTCGTACACAATCCGATAATCTCTGGATTTGACTTCTCCATCAAAGTCAGAATTGCCTGTGTAATATTATCTTCACCACCAAGAATAGTAGTCACCTCAGTCATCGCAGTAGTCGCAAGTGGAATTGCCTCACGGAAATGTCGTACTAAAATCACCTTCGCAAAAGCAGTACAACCCTGCGAACCATGTAAAAGTGGAACCATTCCCTTCAGTCCTAAAAAAGCCATCGCTGCACCTAACGTCTGACTTTGTTTAAGAGGATTAACCACAACAGATTTATTTGGAACCGAAACCATCGCCATTTATTTACCTCCCAGAATGCGATCGCACTTTAAATACACACCCCTACCCATCTTTTATTTCTTCTCTTCTTGGCGTTCTCCGCGACTTGGCGGTTTAATAAAAATATTTTTAACCAAAGACAGAAAAACTAAACAAAAATCTCCTCCGGCAAATCCAACCAATCCAAGCAAGACTCACCAAGAATCTCAGTCCCCAAATCCCAAGGAGCAGGCTTACGAATTTGCTCCCACACAGGACTATGAAGAGCCTCATCCAACTCCCGTGCCATCTCCACCATGCCACTATACCCAGCATAAGTATGATGACGCTCTTGGTTAATATCAAGAAAAGGAATCCGAGCCTTCAGCGCAGTGTATTGGTTACGACCACCAGCAATGAGCATTTCAGCTTTTGTATCATCAATCACTCGCAAAATCTCTTGAGGATTGCCTTTTTCCAATGTCACCCCATCTTTACCAAGTAATTTTTTAATTTTGGCTTTGTCCTCTTCCGTACTCTTTTTAGTACTGGTAGCAACAACATCCATTCCTAAATCTTGTGCTGCCGAGATAATCGACCAACTCTTCACGCCACCCGTATAAATTACAACTCTGCGCCCCTTGAGCCTGGCACGATAAGGAGCTAGTGCAATATCTAATTTCGCATTTTCTTCAGCAATTAACTGTTCCGTACGCGCTTGCAATTCCACATCACCTAATTTTGCGGCAATATTCCGCAAACAACGGTTCATATCCTCAATTCCGTAAAATGATTCTTCAATGTAAGGAATACCGTAGCGTTCCTCCATCTTCCGCGCCATATTAATCAACGCTTTCGAGCAAATCATTACATTTAATTTGGCACGGTGAGCATAAGTGATTTCCTGATAGCGAGCATCACCCGTGATTTTAGATAAAACACGAATACCTAATTTTTTCAACAAAGGCAATATATTCCACATTTCACCAGCAATATTATACTCACCAATAAGGTTAATATCGTAAGGAGTAGAGTATTCTGGTTCACCAGTACCAACAACATATTCGAGTAAAGCTTCACCACCGATACGGTTGCCAAGGTTTTTACTACCTACGAAGCCAGCAGCATTAACTGGAATAATGGGTATGTTGATTTTTTTTGCTGCCGCTTGGCACACCGCATCCATATCTTCGCCGATGAGCGCTGTAACACAGGTCGAGTATACGAATATCGCTGCGGGGTTGTAACGCTTATGGATATCCAGGATAGCTTTATAGAGCTTTTTTTCTCCGCCGAAGATAACGTCATTTTCGCTTAAGTCTGTTGTAAAACCCATTTTATAAAGCGTTGGACCCGACGATAGACTTCCGCGACTACCCCAGGAATTACCAGCGCAAGCAATGGGTCCGTGTACTAAATGAGCAGCATCAGTAATTGGTACAAGGGCAATCATTGCACCATCAAATGCACAACCTCCTTGCGCTGCTCCTGGTTGTGCTTGTTGGCTACATACTTTCTTCTTCTCACCATTTTTTTGACTGTTATGTTCGCATCCCGGTTCGGTCAAAAGTTCGTTAATTTTCGCTTGGGTAATTTTCATATTTTTTGATATTGGATGAGATAGTTTAATTTGGATAGTTTAATGTGTAATCGATAATTGTTACAGCTATTTTTTGGTAAATAAACTAGATATTTTTATTTCACACAGGGCGCGGAGAGAAGTAGCTAGGGTCGTTTTTCGTCCCCGCAAAATTAGTCAAAGGCGCAAAGAGAAATAAAATAATATTCTTAAATAAATCAAAAGTAATGTATTTACTAGCTCCTAAATCTTAACTAATAAGAAAAAAGGAAAGGAAATGACTAGATATAGGTAATTGAGAAATAGTAATTAGTAATTAAGAATATGTTCATGACTACCGATTAACTATTACCCATTACCTACTTCCTTAAGCCTTTTCCTTTTCCTTACCGGGCACGCTGCGAGTGATTAATTCTTAACGAACTAAATCGAAGGAGATGTCTGTTACACCAGTGATGTTGCTGTTGCGATCCATTTCATCAAGTAGTGTATTAACAACCCAGTTGAGAATATTCAAACCACCTTGATAACCAAGGGTCGAGTAACGGTGTAAGTGGTGACGGTCAAAGATAGGATAACCAATGCGTACCATTGGAATCTTAGTATCACGCCACAAGTATTTACCGTAGGAGTTGCCAACAAAGAAATCTACAGGTTCGGTGAACAATAAGCTACGGAAGTGCCATAAATCTTTTTGAATCCAGACAGTTGCACCTTGACCAAATGGGCTAGCTTTAAGCATAGTTTCCATTTCAGTCTTAAATTCTTCGTCACCGTTGTTGCAAAGAATGTGAACTGGTTCAGCACCCATTTCTAGCAAGAAACTGGTAACGCTATAAATTAAATCCGGGTCTCCGTAAATAGCAAACTTCTTACCGTGAATCCATGCATAAGAGTCAGTCATCGCGTCAACCAAACGACCACGTTCGACTTCCAACTCGGTAGGAATAGATTTACCAGTAATTTCAGAAATAGCCATTAAGAACTCGTCAGTACCCTTAACGCCAAAGGGACGGAGAACTTTGGTATCTTGCTTCCAGTTTTTCTCAATGTACTCGCGAGTTTTCTGGGTGGTGTAGCGTTGCAAACAAACAGTGGCTTTAGCATTGATTGCATCTTCTACATCTTCAATCTTGGTTCCACCAGGATACATTTGGAAGTCACCATCATTAGGTGAGTCAAAGTAATCGCTGGTGTCAGAAACGATTGTGTGAGGAACATCCATCACATTAAGCATCCGCTTAACTTCGCGGTTATTACCTACATAGGTATCAAAACCAGAGATAATGTTAACTTTGCCGTTAGCTTTACCCTTCTTACCTTCAGTCAGGTTAAGAAGAATACCCTTCATCATGTTGTCATAGCCAGTGGTGTGGGAACCAACAAAGCTAGGAGTATGAGCAAAAGGAACGGGTAAATTTTGGGGAACTGCACCAGCATTCTTAGCACTACCGATGAATGCACTCAAGTCATCACCAATTACCTCTGCCATACAGGTGGTGCAAACTGCAATCATTTTGGGTTTGTAAAGTTTGTAAGAAACTTCCAAACCTTCAATCATGTTATTTAAACCACCGAAAACAGCAGCATCTTCTGTCATTGAAGAAGAAACAGCCGAGCAAGGCTCTTTGTAGTGACGGCTAAGGTGTGTACGGAAGTAAGCTACGCAACCTTGTGAACCTTGAACAAAGGGAAGTGTGCCTTCGATACCAAGGGCAGCGAACATTGCTCCTACAGGTTGACAACCCTTAGCAGGGTTAACGGTTAAAGCTTCACGAGCGAAGTTCTTTTCCCGATATTCCCAAGATTTTGTCCATTCGGAAACACGTTCAACTTCTGCATCGGGGTGAGCACCTTCAAATTGGTCATGCTTGTTCTTGAAGAGTTTAGTGTATTCTTCCTGCTTAAATAGTTCTAAGTGGTCTACTATTCTATCTGGATTTTGTGGCATTTCTTTATCTCTTTCTGTGTGGAGTTATGGGCTGGTAATGGGGGAGTGGAGAGTGGGAAGTGGGGAGGAATAGAAGATGAAAGGTAGAAGATAAAGGTCTATTTTCCTTATTTCTTTTAACTTTTACCTTCTTCCCTACTCCCTATTCCTTACTCCCTCTCTAATTAAGCTGCTTTTTTAGCAGCAACTTTGGCTTTTTTCCAAGGTGTACCAATCAATGACCATGTGGGGCTATTGAGTGCTAAGTCCATATCGCGAGCGAAGATTGCGAAACCGTCGTAACCGTGATAAGGACCGGAGTAATCCTTTTTGTGGTTTAGCAATTTTAAATAGTTTTATGTTATTGATAAGCAATATTAAACAGAATTATGCTTGTTGATAACACATTTATTTTTAGTCTAAATCTAGGCTAAATCTAAGTCCAAAATCTAAGTTCATAATCTAAGTTCATAATCTAAACTCAAAATCTAAACTTAAAATCTAAATTTGGCTCTCTCTGGTAAGTAATTTATTTATGTGAGTTTGGAGAGATGAAGATTTTATCAATAAAAAGGAGAAAGTGTAAATTTGATAAAAGTTAGTTTTTGCAGGTTCAAATTTAATTTATTTAGCGATACATTTTTGGTTAAAGCTTGTAATCTCCTAACTATAAAACGAGTATATGCAAACAAAATTACAACAGGAAGTAGAACTAATAAATATACGATTGAAATCTGCAAAGACAAAAGTGACAATTAGGGAATCAAATGGAAGTTTACAGTTACGAGCGACTTTACCAATTAAGCCAGGAGATAATGACATAAAAGGAACAGGAAGAAAGCAATATAATCTAAGTTTGAATATTCCTGCTAATTCAGATGGACTTAGAACTGCTGAGGAAGAATCACAAGAATTGGGTAAGTTGATTGCTCGCAAAAATTTTGTATGGAATGAGAAATATTTAGGAAATGAAATAATTAAAAAAGACTTTAAAACTATCGGAGAACTACTAACCCAATTTGAATGTGAGTATTTTAAAACACATAAACGTACGATAAAAAGTGAACATACTTTTTTTTATTATTTTTCCCGAACCCAGCGATTTACTAATTCTCAAGACTTAGCAACTGCGGAAAATCTGATAAATTCGATTGAGAAAATTGATAAAGAATGGGCAAGATATAATGCAGCAAGGGCTATCTCGGCATTCTGTATTACATTTAAAATTGCAATAAATTTATCTAAATATTCAAAAATACCTAATAATAGTTACCGAAAAATACCAACTGATGTAGAAATATCGCAGGGAATTAACAAGTTTGAAAGTTACTTAAATAATAGAGGTAATCAAGTTAATCAAGATGTGCAAGATAGTTGGAAACTTTGGAGATGGACTTATGGGATGTTAGCAGTATTCGGTTTACGTCCGCGTGAACTTTTTATTAATCCCGATATAAATTGGTGGTTAAGTTCAGAAAATGTAGACTTAAGTTGGAAGGTAAATCGAGATTGTAAGACAGGGGAAAGGCAAGCATTACCTTTATATCGACAGTGGATTGAAGAATTTGATTTAAGAAATCCGAAATATTTAGAAATGCTGGAAACCGTAATTAATAAAAAAGACAGTACTAAACATGCAGAAATAACTGCATTAACTCAACGAGTTAGCTGGTGGTTTCGGAAAATTGGTTTGGATTTTAAACCCTATGATTTACGTCATGCTTGGGCAATTAGAGCGCATGTGTTAGGGATTCCCATCAAAGCTGCGGCAGATAATTTGGGTCATAGTGTCCAGGTTCACACCCAAACTTATCAGCGTTGGTTTTCTTTGGATATGCGGAAATTAGCGATTAATCAAGCTTTGAGTAAGAGGGATGAGATTGAAGTGATTAGGGACGAGAATTGGCAATTAAAAATAGAGAATGAGAGGTTGAAGTTAGAGATTGAAAAATTGAAAATGAATATGGTTTATAAGTAAATTTGAACCTGTTTAAAAGTCTAATAAATATTTTCTAGACTGCGACTTCAACGCGATCCCGTCCTTTTATTTTTGCCTGATAGAGAGCAATATCGGCACGTTTTGTTAGTGATTCTATGGTGTCGCAGGATTGGGAGATAGCAATACCAAAGCTAGCTGTAACTCTGTTAACAGGTAAATAAGAGTGTTGGGAAATACATCTGCATAAGTTATCTGCTAGATTAACCCCATCTTGGAGTGTCACCTCATTCATGACAATCAGAAATTCTTCACCACCCCAACGACCTAAGCTACACTTACTACTGATACCATTTTTGAGTACATTTGAGATTTCAATCAGAACTCTATCCCCAGTCTGATGTCCATATTTATCATTAACTTGTTTGAAATGGTCTATGTCAAGTAAAATCACAACTACCTTGGTATTGATATTCTTTGCTTTGGTGAAACTTTGCTGAAGAATCTCATTGATGGCACGTCTGTTCGCAATTCCAGTCAAATAATCAAAATTTGCGATGATTTTTAGAGAATCGACTTGAACTCTGGCTCTAATCAACGACTTTTCCATGAAGCTAATCCATAGCAAAGCTGCAATATAAATAGGATGGGAAAAAACCATCTGAACTAAAACTGGCAAGATATTATCATTCGAGGCAAGATTCAGACCAAATGCAAATTTTAAGAGAAAGGGCAACAATAGTGATGTATAAATTAAAATTGACGCGACAATAGCTTGATGTCTTTGCAAAAAAATGAATATGATTATATAAACAAGGGGAAAACATTGAGCAAAAACATCTATATAGTCGTTGTTTTCAAATGGCTCATATCCGTAAATGGCAGCTTGTAGATAAATCGCATAGTAAACAGCAAAACCTCCGACGCTAATTGAAGCTGCGAGATTGTAACCATTTTGCCAAAAGCAAAGAATTACTATTGAAGCTAACATTAAAACCATTAGGCTTGGGTAAGCTATGTAGTTAATGCAGTTGTCTAATATCGATGCGTGGCTTCCCCATACTAAAGCAATTCCTGCGATCGCTAACCCAATAATTATTTTCAGTAACCGTATTTGAAAGCTACGAATTTCAATGCATGTGGAGTCTACATTCTCACCTGACAAAGAGTTTGTAATCATTATTATTTGGTAGAAATATTAATTCATTGTCCTCTACCAAATCTTAAATAATAATAAATTAAATTGAAAATGTGGAAATTACGGATATAGCAAACAATTTTGCCTATTTTGACGAAAATAGACAAATGCAACAAGACTTACTTTTTTCAATATTAATATTTATATTAATGTTTTCCAATTTTAAATGAAAATGGGGAAAATACTGATATAATAGTTAAATTTATGTTTTAATCATAGATTAAATAACATATAAACAGTAATTTATGTCTATGATTATAATCATAAATCATGAGTATTTAAAACCAGAATGTGGAAAATACTGATATGATATTAGTCGCTACTGAAGACCATAGTAAAAGCACTATAGCAATTATAGATTCATGCGATGTGCCAAATGTATGGATAAAAGCAGCTAAAGCCTGTTTGTATATGCTTCGCGAGCATTGTTACAGAAAAAGTTGCTAAAGTTTTTATGTCACTACGTTTCAGAGCACTAAGGTTCCACTTCAGAATAATGTGGAAATTACTTAGGTGATTTCAATTAGATAAGTTTACCGCCACCGTTAGTTTCAGCACTTTGACAAGCTCAGTGCATCGCTTCGCTCAACCAACTAAGGAGCGAGAGTTGAGCGAAGCGGAAACTCGTCAATCTGAGTATATTCTTTGCCAGAAATCACCTTAAAGTATTCGTATTCCAAGAAAAAAAGTGCCGTCATTACGTAGCTTGCTTCTGGTGCTTCGGAGTACGCAATGACGGGTTTTAGATCGTTTATTTGTTGGAACACTCTTATACTGAGATTTCCGAAGTTTTGGAAAAATATTTTTGTGATAAAACCTGAAGCTAACCGTCAAGAAAAAACCGATCGCATTGATTGAATGCGATCGGTAGATTCGGGTATATAAAGGGAGAGGCTATACAGCTAACACATCTCTACATACATGATTGGGCATATAAAATCCTATTTAGCTGCTGCGGCTTCCCGTTCTTTGGTTTCCTTAATTACAGTCTCTGCTACGTTGGTAGGACAGGGAGCATAATGGGAAAATTCCATTGAGAATTGACCGCGACCAGAAGTCATGGTACGTAAATCACCGATGTAACCGAACATTTCACTTAAAGGTACGTCTGCTTTGATACGTGCGCCTGTGGGTGTGGCTTCCTGGGATTTGATGATGCCACGACGACGGTTTAAGTCACCGATCGCATCTCCCATATAATCCTCTGGGGTGAATACATCGACTTTCATGATGGGTTCGAGCAACTGGGGTGCAGCTTTAGGTAAGGATTGACGATAAGCTGACCTAGCGGCAATTTCAAATGCGATCGCGGAGGAGTCAACGGGGTGGAAACCACCATCAATTAAGGTAATTTTCAAATCTACGCAAGGGAATCCAGCCAACACACCTTTGACAATGCTTTGCTCGAAACCTTTTTGCACTGCGGGCCAGTATTCTCTGGGTACGCTACCACCAGTGATTTTTGTCTCGAATTTGAAACCGCTTCCGGGTTCACCAGGTTCGATGATGTAGTCGATTTTCGCGTATTGACCGGAACCACCGGATTGCTTTTTGTGGACATAACCGTCTTCGAGTCGCTTGGTGACAGACTCCCGGTAAGCAACTTGAGGTTTACCTACTTCCACTTCTACCCCGTGGGTGCGTCGGAGAATGTCAACTTTGATGTCGAGGTGTAGCTCACCCATCCCTTTGATGATGATTTCGCCACTTTCTACGTCGGTTTCCACCCGGAATGATGGGTCTTCTTGCACCATTTTACCCAGGGCAATACCCATTTTCTCCGAGGAGCCTTTTTTGCTTGGTGTCACCGAGATCGAAATAACTGGTTCGGGGAATACCATCGGTTCCAAAGTTGCGGGTTTTTTCACATCGCATAGGGTATGTCCGGTTTGGACGTTCTTCATCCCCACGATCGCAACAATATCCCCAGCTTGGGCAGAGTCAATTTCTATGCGATCGTTGGCGTGCATTTCCACCAAACGGCTGATCCGTTCGGTTTTTCCGGTTGCAGTATTGAGAATTGTATCACCCTTGTTTAAGACACCTGAATAAATCCGGGTAAAGGTGAGAATACCGAAGCGATCGTCCATAATTTTGAATGCCAGCGCTCGCAATGGTTTGCTGGGATCGACTATCGCAAATTCTCCGGTTTCGTTACCTTCTAAATCGACTTCCGGTTGGGGTTTAACTTCCGTGGGGTTGGGTAAATAATCCACAACCGCATCTAACACCAATTGCACCCCTTTATTTTTAAAGGAGGAACCGCAGTAAGTGGGGAAGAAGGAAAGATTGATTGTACCTTTGCGAATACAACTCTTAATTTCTTCGATGGAAAGTTCCTCACCTTCGAGGTATTTTTCCATCAATGCGTCGTCCTGATCGACGGCAGTCTCAATCAACTGCTCCCGGTACAGTTCCACCTCATCCTTCATTGCATCGGGGACTTCCTTGATTTGGTAATTCATTGGATCACCCGAATCATCCCATATCCAAGCTTTGCGGGTGAGCAAATCCACTACCCCAACAAATTCATTCTCCGTACCAATCGGCAGCACCATCACCAACGGTTTAGCCGCCAAAATATCATTAATTTGCTTGACAACTCGGAAGAAATCTGCTCCTGTACGGTCGAGTTTATTGATATAAACGACGCGAGCAACCTCCGAGTCATTGGCATAGCGCCAGTTGGTTTCCGATTGGGGTTCCACACCACCGGAAGCACAGAATACACCAATACCACCATCCAGAACTTTGAGAGAGCGGTAAACTTCGATTGTGAAGTCTACGTGTCCCGGTGTATCAATAATATTGAATTGGTGGTCTTTCCAAAAGCAACTTGTGGCGGCGGATTGGATTGTAATACCTCGCTCTTGTTCCTGCTCCATGAAGTCTGTGGTCGCCGCACCTTCATGTACCTCACCGATTTTGTGGATTTTTCCGGTAAGTTTAAGGATTCGTTCGGTGGTGGTGGTTTTACCAGCATCTACGTGAGCAAAGATACCGATATTTCGATAACGAGTGAGGTCTTTCATGTTTAATGTTTAACTAATCTATTAGAATCGTTGGTGTTGGCGTAAGCCACTCCTTTCTGGAGTATCGCTTTGGCTTCCCTTGAGGAAGCTAGCCCTAAAATGGCAGCTATATAACTTAATCTGAAAAATTAATTAATATTGCCTTCTTAGCCAGCAAGGGCTGGATTTTTGTAACCTAGAATGGAGGATGTTTGTCCTTGATGTTCTGGGTAAACTTACATAATTGTTAAATAATTATAAGTTAACCTGTGTTTACTCAGGTCGATTTGGGTAGAAAAAAGCCCAGACTTTAATTGTAGACAGAGATAATCCTTCTGTGGGTGGTTGGGAGGTAATTACACCACGGATTACGTTAACACAATTTTTTTGGCGATGGGGGCATTTTGTGGTATTGAGGGGAAGATTTATGAATTGCGATTTATTCCCAACTGAGAATTTAATTCTACAAAAAATCGTGTAATTAGGGGGTAGGGTTGTCTCGAATATAACAGGGGAAAAGCCGAACAATATTTATAGTTACCCTCACAAGCGATCGCACAAATGAATATGTGCAATGTGAGGTAAACTGATTGCGAATATGCAATTAACTAAGGATTATGGAATTTAATCTATTCACTGCCATTGTTTTACCTATAGCTTTAGGAATCATAATGCTAGGCATGGGTTTGAGCTTAGTACCCGAAGATTTTCTCGTAGTTACAAAAAAACCTAAAGCGATCGCAATCGGTTTAGTTAGTCAATTGGTTATTCTCCCTATTATTGGTTTTGCGATCGCGAGTATTGTGCCAATGCAACCTGAAATAGCAGTTGGGTTGGTGATACTATCAATATGTCCGGGGGGACCATCTTCTAATCTAATTACTTACTTAGCAAAGGGAGATATAGTTCTTTCCGTTAGTCTCACCGCATTGAGTAGCATTATTACAGTATTTACAATCCCCATTTTTGCTAATTTGGCATTACAACGCTTCCTTGGAGAAAGTGCCGCGATCGAATTACCAGTTGTTCAGACAATGGTACAAATATTTTTAATTACTCTTTTGCCTTGCGGTTTAGGAATGTGGATAAAACAGCAATTTCCCGATATTGCCAGACGATTAGAAAGAGTAACTAATAAACTGGCAATTATATTTTTATTTGCAATTATCTCGGTTTTGATTATACGTGAATGGCAACGTCTTCCTAACTTTATTACTCAAGTTGGGATTGGAGTTGCCTTGTTAAACATAATTTCTTCATTCAGTGGATTTTGCTTGGGCAAGCTTTTTCAACTCAAACTTTCCCAACAAATTTGCATTGCCATCGAAGTCGGGATTCAAAATGGTACCCTTGCGATCGCAATCACTGCGGGTTTACTCAAAAATCCGGATATGGCAGTTCCAGCAGCAGTTTATAGCTTGTTTATGTATGTGAGTGCTGCGATCGCAATTTTTTACGGTAGAAAGTTTGCAGCTACTAAGGTTATGAAGGTGAGCTAGTGAAATTACGCTAAATAAAATGTCGGAATCGTTTACTCGCTGGGTTGTGTGATGATAAAATATCGCTCTATTTTATGGCTCAATAGTTTATGTCTATTTACCGTCTTTGGTTTGCTTGCCTACACCAAATATGTCAATACATCAGCCGGAGCTTTATTCGCACCACCCCATTTTCCAGATTCACCAACTGAGGGATTATTAACGAATATTTTTCAAATATTATGTGCCATTCCACCGTTTATTTGTGCTTTTAGTTTCGCGACTCTAAGAAAAATTAATCCTCAAAATAAAAATAATAATTTCATTCTTTATTCAGCATTATTAACATTAGGATTTTTGCTAAATGAAAAATTTAGGATTCATATCATACTACTTACAACATTTGGAATCCCCAAGTTTGTAACCATAGTTGTTTACGCTCTAATTGGTCTTTGTTATGGAGTTGTTTTCAAACGAGAAATAATCAAATCAACACCTTATATTTTACTTTTAGTCGGTTTGGGTTTACTCATTTCCGGTGTTTTAGTAGATTTATTACACTTGGCAAAGAGTTCTTCGACTCCCTTAGAAGGAATTCCGAAGTTGTTTAGCGGAATTAATGTGGTGCTTTACTATTGGCTGGTTTGTGATCAAGAAGTAGTAAATTCTTTTAAATAAACGTGAGTTCGATAGCGATCGTAAACTAGTTCAAATTCAATCCCAGAAAACTTAAACTATCAAAAGCCAAAGCATTACATCTGAATTATCCGCAGTAAATAAATACTTAATACCTAGTACTATCTAAAACCGCTACTTTTATCGTCGATTTCAAAAATGTGTGGTTGATTGACTTTTTTGGTTGATTCCTTTGTCGTTGTGTCACATAATCGATCGCGAGATTGATGGTATTTTATGTACAACCTCCTTTATCCCAATCGCGATACAAGCTATGACACTCAATTTATATTTACTGCGACATGGAGAAACTACTTTTAGTCAAAGTGGTAATTTCTGCGGTGAAACTGATGCGGAGTTGACAAGAGAAGGGATGCAGATGGCAGAGAGTTTTGCCGATGTTTATCAAAAATTGAAGTGGGAAGCTGTTTATGTTAGCCCGATGAAGCGCGCAATCGCAACTGCCAAGCCATTTTGTGATGCTATCGGTATGAATATGCAGTTGCGTGACGGACTTAAAGAAGGTAGTTATGGAGAATGGGAAACTAAGAGTAAATCATTTGCTCAAGAGAATTTTGCAGAAAACTATGTAAAATGGTTGACAGAACCCGCTTGGAATGCACCCAAAGGTGGAGAAACTGCGGTAGATATTGCTAACCGTTCTATGCCTGTAATTACTGAAATCCAAGAAAAACATCCCCAAGGTAATGTTTTAGTGGTTTCCCATAAAGCCACAATTCGGATTATGCTTTGCAGTTTACTGGGAATTGATTTGGGACGCTATCGCTATCGGGTAAATATTTTGGTCGCGTCGGTAAGTATGGTTAAATTTGACGTTAATGGTCCTTTGCTAGAAATACTAGGCGATCGCCATCATATACCCGATCTTATTCGCTCTCGTCCGGGAACATAATATTTCCTACTAGTACAGGACGGCGGAAATAAGTTTACCATATTAAATGGCTGAAAAGCTTATAGAATATTCTTTATTCCTTCCGCCTTCTGACGCATCGTAATCGTGTTGCGATCGCGCTAATGGGGATGGTCGTTGCGCGATGGTTTTATAATTTTTTGGGAATAATTATATTAATGATATATTAATGACAAAAAATCATCAAAAATATGAATATCCAAGTTAAAGGTACGATCGCACCAGGTTATGGAGTCGCATCAGGGAAAGGTGGGGATTCCCGTTTTCCCCAAGGGACGATCGCAATGCAAATACCTTTCTTCCAAGAATTAGGTTTGGATTTAAGTCCGTATTTTTCTGGTACGTTGAATATTTCGATTCATCCCCATCGCTATCGAGTAAAAAATTTTAAATATACATTTAGAAATGTTAAATGGTCTTCAACCGAACCAGCCGAAGATTTCTCTTTTTCTGATTGTCGGATATTATTTACTAATTCATCTTTTGAGGGTTTAATTTACTATCCCCATCCGGAGACTAAACCCGAACATTTTCAAGCAGCCGATATTTTGGAAGTAATTGCACCAAAAATCAATGGTTTGAAGTATGGAGATATGGTGATATTAGAGTGCGATCGTACTCAAATCAATATCGTATAGTTAAAAATATTAGTAATCTAGACAACTACAGTTTTCAAAGTAGACATGATTTATTATTTAGTTTAAAAATTAGTCTAAAAATTTATCTAATAAAAAAGAATTGAATTATACAGATACTCTTCAATGTAGATGTCAATTAATACGAAAACATATATTATATCTAGCTTTGATTGTTACCACACTAAATAAACATTGTTATTAATAAACTAAACTAAGATGATTTAGGCTAAAAATAGAAACATAATTTTATTATCAAAACAAACCCCGTCGCTGCCTATATACCAACTCGATTACCAAGCTCGGAGTAATCCCAAGAATGCATTTGGCGGAAAGGTAAACCCATCTTTTGGATATGATGTGGTAATCAAAAGCCAAACTCCAGTTCTTGGGGAGGACAAGATTATTAAAGTTTTGTCAATGCATAAACATGCAAATAATTATGCGCTAACTAGCCAGACTTAGTAATAAAAAGTCAGCATAATACATACAGATGCAGAAAATTAATCAATACCTTCACAAGTACAAAAGCCATTTTGTTAGTAGATATTAAGCAATAAAAAAGAAATAAATCAACATAAAACGAGATATAAAACTATGCCATCAGAAATTCTGTATGCTAACAATTATTATCATTTAGTAGTTAGCATTCCTCATTTAGCAAATTAAGTTTATGTTTTAACAAGTTAATTAGCCTTGTTCATCGATTATCTAATATATAAATTATTGAACTAGCATGAATTGGTGTGTAGCTATATTTATAAATAATCAACAAATAGTCAAAGACAGATTTATCAAAAGCTAAAGTCAAGCTATTTACAAGGAAAAATCTACTATCCAAGACTTATGAATAAAACTTTTAAGAAAACATTATTAGCAGTTGCAATTATAACAACCTTCACTAGTGGCTGTAGGTCTAAAGATGAATATAGAAAATTTGCTCAAGCTGGAAAGAATTTTGCTGACGCTAATAATGCTCTATTAGATGCTGCTGGAAACGTTACAGTTGATACAACTTCTGAAAGATTGTTAAGTTATAGAACTGGTCAAGAACTTAACCCGTCAGATGCTCAAAAAACTGCTGCTCGTTATGAAGAATTATCAAATCAAGATATAGAGCGTCTTGAGCTTATCAAAGAGCTTCGGAAGCATAACCAATTTTTGCAAGATTACTTTAATAAACTTATAGATTTAGCTGGTTCTGACTCTCCTGATAAAACTCAGAAGTCAGTTGATAATATAGCGTTACAGTTACAAAATAGTGGTGTCAAGCTGATAAATTTTGGCAAAATAGGTAAACTACCACCCGTGACAAAGATAATTCTTGATGCTCGAATTCGTGGTGCTATTAGAAAAGAATTAGAAAGGCGTAAAGAAACGATTTATCGAGAAATATCAATACAAGAAGAATCATTAAAAGTCCTGAGTAAGTCAATGGAGGATGATATCAAAGTAATGCGAGATTTACAAAAATATCGTCTTGTTATTAAACCTCTACTTCAAGCAGAAAATATCGATGAAGATGATTGGATCGAAACAAGAAATAAGCTAATAATACAGGACGATAGCGTAATATTAACTATTAATCAAGCAAAAGGAAGTTTAGGAGAACTAAAACAAATATTTATCGCTTCTATAGAGGGAGAATTAACTAGTAAACGGCTGAATAAATTTATTCAAGAAACTAATTCATTTTCAGAATTGGTGCTTAACAAAAAATAGTTATGGGAGTATCTACACAATGTCTATTAATTCTGAAACCGATGCTAAAGCGATTTTGGCACAATTAAGAGAAGCTGACTTAAAACTCAATCGACCAATTATTCAGGTTGCCATGCAAAGTGAAAGCAAGACGCGGGTAGAAGCATTTAACAAAGCGCGATCGCAAATTGCTGTTCAGATTAGAGAAATTGAGAATAGAACAATCTCCGAATTATTAACAGGTCTAAAATCAAACGAAGCTTCACTACAAAAAGGAATAGACAACTTAAACCGCGAAATTGAAACAGCTAATAATATAGCTAAAATTACGCAGGCAATTGATAAAATTCTTAGTATTGTGACTGCGGTGTTGAGTCCAACGCGAGGAATCGAAAGTCGGAAGTTATATGCTTTGCTTGTGGGAATTGATAAATACCCCAACCCAAATCATTGCCTCCAAGGTTGTGTAAATGATATTACAGCAATTGAAGAGTATCTCAATGAACGCTTTGATAAAGAAGAATACCAGCTGCACTTACAAACACTAAAAGATGAACAAGCAACCCGTGAGGCAATTATTAATGGCTTCCGCAACCATCTTTGTCAAGCGGGAAGAGATGATGTAGTTTTGTTCTACTACAGTGGTCATGGTTCTCAGGAATCAGCACCCAAGGAATTTTGGCAGATAGAACCAGATGGTTTAGATGAAACTTTAGTATGCTACGACAGCCGTACCGAGAACGGTTGGGATTTGGCAGATAAAGAACTGGCAAAACTCATTACCGAAGTGGGAGAAAAAGACCCACATATTACCCTTATTCTCGATTGTTGCCACTCTGGTTCTGGTAGTAGAGACCAGATGGAAAAAGCTAAAGAACGTCGCTTAGACACAGACAAGCGATCGCGTCCATTGGATAGCTTTATTTTTAAGCTGGAAGATTTAGAAAAATTATCAGGTACCCGTGACCCAGAGAAACACTCCACTGGTTGGAAAATACCTACAGGTCGTCATGTGCTTTTAGCAGCATGTCGAGATTATGAAACAGCAAAAGAATACCCTGGCAAGTTTCGGGGTTATTTCTCCTATTTTTTGATGGATACACTTGCCAAAGCCAATGGGAAGCTGACTTATCGGGATTTATTTGCACGCACAAATGCTATTGTCCGTAGTGAAAGACCAGATCAGTCTCCGCAATTGGAAGTAAATCACATCGAGGATGGTAACAAATTTTTCCTCGATGGTGCGATCGCAGAGGTTGAATCATACTTCATTGTCAACCATGACAAAACCTCTGCCTGGGTGATTGAAGGTGGTGCTGTCCACGGAGTACAACCACCCAAAAATGGCGAAACGACTTTGTTAGCACTATTTAAATTTGACGCTAATAACGATGATTTGCGCGACCCGTCAAAATCTGTGGGTACAGCAAAAGTTACGGATGTATTGCCAACTAAGAGCAAAATAGATATAGATATCGAAGGGGTAGAAAATCTGTCTACTGACACCACTTTTAAAGCAGTTGTCACCAGTTTACCACTACCGCCTCTAGGGGTATACTTTGAAGGAGATGAAGCGGGTGTAAATTTAGCCCGTGAACATCTAAAAATAGCCGGACTAGATAGTAAACCCTCAGCATATGTGCGTGAACCAGAAGACATTGACAACGCAGAGTTTCGCTTATTATGTCGCAATAATCAGTATATAATCACTAGACCCACAGATGAGCGTCCCTTAGTAGCCCAAATTGATGGTTACACCCCAGACAACGCAGACAAGGCAATTAAACGCTTAGAACATATTGCCCGGTGGACAACAATTACTCAACTTGCAAATACTTCAGCGACCCAAATTAAAGCTGCTGATATGAAGATGGAACTCATCTTTGCGGATGAGGATTTATCGCAATCACAGCAGATGCGTTTGCAGTATAAATATCAAGATGGGAAATGGCAAAATCCAGAATTCAAACTGAAACTTACCAATACAACCAACAAACCACTCTACTGTGCTTTAGTCAACCTTTCAGACAGTTTTTCAATTAGTGCCCCATTTTTTACAACAGGTAGTGTGAGACTGGAAAAAGGACAAGAAGCCTATGCTTTAGATGGAGAAGAATTGGTACTCCAAGTCCCAGACAAGTATTGGGAACAGGGGATTACCGAGTACAAAGATGTAATTAAATTGATTGTGAGCAACAATGAATTTGATGCCAGATTACTAAATCAGGATAAACTTGATGCTCCTAGACCTACAACTAAAGATATAGAATCTTCAAATCAAAGTAGTCTTGAGCGTTTGATGAATCGCACGCAAAATCGTGAAATCAGAGCTAAAAGTGAGGCAGTGAGCTTTGACGATTGGTATGCTGAGGAAATTACAATCACCACAGTCCGTCCCCTAGATTCTACCCCAGTTTCTCAGGAACAAGAACGACAATTAGCAACAGGGGTAATACTACAACCTCATCCCAGCTTAATCGCCAATGTTCGCCTCACAACCTTACCGCAAGTCAGCCAATATTTGGGTAATAAAATTGTGCCCCCCATCCTGCGGGAAAATCCAGAAGTTATTCAACCCTTTCAATTTACCACTAGTCGCGGCACAGACCCAGGATTAAGTGTATTGGAATTAACTGAAGTTGCAGACTATGCAATTGTGACTTCAGATGCACCTTTAAAATTATTAGTTGATAGACAACTAGCAAACAATGAATACTTGCTGGCTGTGGGTTATGATGGCGAATTTTTCTTACCATTAGGTTCTGGAAAAGCAACTACAAATGGCAAAATAGAAATTGAGTTAGAAAGATTACCAGCCCCTGTGAGCGAGGGAGAACGTAGTTTGCAAGGCTCCATTCGCATCTTCTTTCAAAAAGTCATTAGCCAGGGTTTGGGACGAGAATTTAACTGCGATCGCCTGAGTTATTTCCTGAGCGAACAGACCACAGTTGGCTTAGAAGCTTTAGTTACAGCTATTAGACTACAGAAATAATCTGCAACCAGTCTATCTTTTGCCTTACTCATTTTTGCTTTTATTCGGCTAAGGGGGTGCATTAATGTCCAAACATAATTTTCACCGTAATTTCGCTGTTATTATTGGTATTAATAGTTATCAAAATGGTGTTAGAAAGTTAAAAACGGCAGTTCCGGATGCTCTGAAATTAGCTGAAATTATTCAAAAGCAACATGAGGCTCTAAAACCCCAATATCAAGAGCAGAATAGGTATGAAGTTCAATTATTTTTAAATCAACGTGCAAGTCTCAGTCAACTAAAGCAATTAATTGCCGACTTCCAACAAGGAAAAATAACTTTTGATAACGAAAAAGTTACAGTTACCAAAGACGATCGCCTTCTTTTCTACTTTGCTGGACATGGCATTGCTTTAGATGCTTTGGAAAATCAAGAAGGACCAGTGGGTTACTTGATTCCTCAAGATGCCACATCAGGAGATAGCAGTACCTACTTGCCGATGCAGGAATTACATGATGCCTTGAATGCACTTCCCTGTCGGCACATGTTAGCAATTCTCGATTGCTGCTTTGCTGGAGCTTTCCGTTGGGCATGTCTCAATCGAGAAATTGCACCCAAGTTCAAAGTATACAAGGAACGCTACGACCGTTTTATCCGCGATCGCGCTTGGCAAGTAATTACGAGTGCTGCCGACGATCAGAAAGCCTTGGATTCTTTGGGAAGACGAGGAATTGTCACAGAGGAAAATGAAGAACATTCTCCTTTTGCTAAAGCTCTGTTTGATGCAATGCTTGGGAAAGGTGCAGATTTAAATCAAGATGGCATTATTACCGCAACTGAAATTTACTCACATTTGCGGGATCGGGTAGAAATTGTCACCGAAACCTACTACCAGCGCCAAACTCCTAGTTTGTGTCCACTGAGGAAACATGATAAAGGGGAATTTATCTTTCTCTCCCCTGAGTTTGACCGAGATAAATTGGAAGATGCACCTCCACTAAATATAGAAAATAATCCCTACCGAGGATTATCTTCCTATGATGAAAAAGACAAGGATTTGTTTTTTGGTAGAGAAGAACAAATTCAAAAGCTTTACCAGAAAGTAGTTGATAACAAACAACAATTAACATTAGTGTTGGGTGCTTCGGGAACGGGTAAATCTAGTTTGGTGAAAGCTGGACTTATTCCTAAACTCAAGAGGGATGATAAAACTTGGCGTATCCTGCCCCCTTTTCGACCAGGGGAGTCTCCTTTGAAGTCATTGAATAACGTACTAGAATCGGTCAAGCAGCCTTTAATCCAAGCAGCAACATCTTCCCGTTTATTCACCCCAGCCGAAGAAAGTTTGGGAAATTGGTTCAAGAATAATCCTCAAGCAAAGCTACTGGTGGTTATCGATCAGTTTGAAGAATTGATAACTTTATCTAAGAGTGAAGAAGGAGAAAAATTTCAGATATTTATTAAAAATTCACTTAAGAAATATCCCAATAAAATCCATGTAGTTATTACCTTGCGACTCGATTTTGAAGCGCTGTTTCAAACCTCGGTACTCAAAGACTTTTGGAATGATGATGCTCGGTTTGTTGTTTCACCAATGAGCCAAAATGAATTCCGGGAAGCAATTGAGAAACCTGCATTACAAAAAGTTATATATTTCGACCCTCCCAGCTTGGTAGACGAACTAATTAATGAAGTCCTACAAATGCCAGGTGCTTTACCTTTGCTGTCTTTTACCCTGAGTGAATTGTACCTGAAGTATTCAGCGATCGCACTAGGGATAACCGGGCTGTAACCAAGAAAGATTACGAAGATTTGGGAAGGGTGGTTGGTTCTCTAACCAAGCGTGCAAACCAGGAATATGAGGAATTAGTTAAAGAAAACCCCGCTTATCAAGATACGGTGCGTCGGGTAATGTTACGGATGGTTTCATTGCAAGGTGGGGAATTAGCAAGGCGACAGGTTACTAAATCGGAACTGGTGTATCCTAGTCAAGAAGAAAGCGATCGCGTACAAGAAGTAATCAAACGTTTTTCTGAAGCCCGTTTAATAGTTGAAGGTTCCAATTCCGAAGGTGAACCTTATGTAGAGCCAGCACATGATGCTTTGGTGCAGGGGTGGGATAAGTTGCTGGCTTGGAAAAAAGAAGATGAAGAGAAAATAATTTTACAACGGCGACTGACACCATCTGCCGAAGAATGGAAAAGCAAACAACAGCCGCAGTTTCTTTGGAATGCTGATCCCTACCTGGATGTGTTGAAAGAGATACTTAACTCACAAAACAACAACTGGTTGAACCAAGTAGAAACTGAATTTGCGCGACGAAGTATTAAGCGAAGACGTAACAACAGTGTTACCCGTTGGAGCCTGGTAAATGCTGCATTTCTAGTATTGATTGTTGCTACTGGTATTGCAACTATATATGGTATTGATGCTCAAAACCGATTACTTGAAGCTTCTAGTGCTTTAACACAAGAACGTTTAGCTTCTAAGGATGAGTTAGAAGCACTCATAGAAGGTATTAAAGCCGGAGAAAGTCTGAAAAATGCGTTTCCATTTGTGATTAGGGAAGATACCAAGATGCGAGTCATCCTTGCTTTAAGAAAGACCGTTTACGAGATGAGGAAGCGCAATCGTCTGGAGGGACATGATGGGGATGTTATGAGTGTAGCTTTTAGCCCCGATGGTGAGGTGATTGCTTCAGCAAGTGCGGACAAAACCATCAAATTGTGGCGGCATGATGGTAAAGTTCTCCAAACGCTCAAAGAGCATAAAGGCGAAGTTTTTAGCGTCAGTTTTAGTCTTGATGGTAAAATTCTCATCTCTGCTAGCTCTGATAAGACGATAAAACTGTGGCAGTATCAGCCGAATCAAACTTTCACATTGCTCAAATCTATAACAGACAAAGAAGGAATTGGGGCTGTTAGTTTGAGTTCGGATAAACAGACTATCGCAACTGCTACAAATGCAAATTCCACAGGAAAGTATACCGTAAAGCTTTGGCATTGGAATGGTAAACTACTCTCAACTTTTCCCGGACATAACGATCAAGTTAGGGGTTTGAATTTTAGTCCTGATGGTCAAACTATTGCTTCAGCAAGTTTGGATAACACTATCAAACTCTGGAATGTTAAAAACTACAAGCTAGTCAAAGATATAAAAGGCACTGAAAATTTTTTTGGGGTACGTTTTGTTGATAATCAATTAATTGCGGCAGCTAGCGCTGACAATACCGTACAACTTTGGAATGTCAAAGGTCAACAAATCGGTACTTTGACACGTCATACAGATGATGTACATTACTTGGATGTGAGTCGAGATGGCAAAATGATCGCTTCTATCAGCAAGGATGAGACGGTTAAAATTTGGAGCCTAAAAGATAGTCAAGAAGTGCAAAATATTGAAATTCCTAATGTAACTATCAACCAACCTAGTTTTAGTCCAGACAGCCAATGATAGCTTTAGCTAGTACCGATCAATCTGTACATATCTGGAGCCGTAATGGTATGGCATCACCGACAAGTTTACGAGGAACTAGCCTTAGTTTCAGCCCAAATGGTCAAGTAATTGTTTCAGGAACTGAGGATGGTACTGTGAAGCTATGGCATAGAAATGGCAAGTTATGGCGAACTTTTAAAGCACACAATCAGAGAATATTAAGAGTTAAATTTAGTCCTGATAGTAAAACAATTGCTTCTATTAGTAAAGACGGAGTGCTAAAATTATGGAATCTTAAAGGGCAATTAATTAACACTATAAAAGACAAGAAAAATCGTGTTTTAGGTATGAGTTTCAGCCCAGACAGTAAAAAAATTGCCTCAGCCAATAGTGACAAAACAGTGAAGCTTTGGGAACTAGATAGTAAGCTCACATTACCTAAAATTATGCTCGATCATAATAAAGAGGTTCGGAGCGTGAACTTTAGCCCAGATGGCAACACGATTGCTTCAGCTAGTGATGACAGAACAGTTAAGCTTTGGAGTTTAGATGGAAAATTACGCAAAACTTTTTTAGGTCATGAAAAGGCAGTTTTAGATGTCAATTTCAGTCCCAACGGTAAGATGATTGTGACCGCTAGCAGCGATAAGACTGTAAGAATTTGGGATATAAATAGAAAATTGCTTAAAATCCTTAAGGATGAAAAAAATAATTTTTCAAAAGCTAATTTTAGCCCTAGCGGTCAAAATTTAATTTCCGGAAGTAGTGATGGAACAATTAAAGTATGGAGTTTGGATGGCAGTTTGTTGGGAACTTTGCAAGGGGATAAGACTTATGTATTTGATGTCAGTTTCAGTAATGACGGTAAAACAATTGGTTCGGCTAGCTATCCAGAAAAAGTGATTCTTTGGAATTTTGATTTGGATGATTTACTCAGCCACAGTTGCAGTTGGTTACGTGATTATCTAGGTAATAAATCAAGCGCTAATCAGACCAATATCTGCCACCAAAACTAACTAAAAATAGCTAGTAACCCTCAATCAGTTGTTTTACCTTGGCGTAGCTTCGCTTGCGCTTAAACTATGATTCTTTAGACATAGAAATGCTAAGTCTCTATAGATTTTTAATTTTTCATAATTCATCTATTATTACTATAATTATATATTATTAATGGCATCAAAATTAAAAAAAAATATTCAAAATATTTTTATGAAAATGGAGAATAAAATCATTTTTTATGAATATAGAAATGATAATTATGCTATCATATTAATTATGATATTTACAGCAGTTTTCAAACAAAGCCGTCACAAAAATAATTAAAAAAAGCCCAGAATAAGTTTTAATATTTCTATCTGTGACAGGTTTGATTGCAATTTACTGTAAATGCAAAATACCAGATCGAAATCTAAATTTTTAACGCATATGCCACTACCAATTTATAGTTCAAATTCCAACGATCCCAAGTACCGAAGAGCTAACGTTTTATATGACGAGGCTATGTCAATCGCTTATACCGATAAAGCAACAGCCCTAAACAAACTTAGAGAAGTCATACCACTCTTACAAAGCTGTAATGAGACGGGAGGAATCGAATTGGTAAAACAGAAAATTAGAGAATTAGGAGGGAGGGTAGATTGAGTTATCTTTTATGCCAGTTTCAAGAGCGATCGCACTGTCCGTGAGAGTGTAACATCAACTACTCGTTGAGCTTTGCGATGGTTGCTGATAAATGCGATCGCTTGGAGGTCGATTTATTAGGGTTTCTTGGAAAGTGCGATCGCCTTCTCCAAAACCTCTTGGTGCAAAAGTCCGATCGCTCTTTTTGTAAAAATGTACAAAATCCTGTATGAGATTTGCACTTTTGTGCATAGATTAAAAATTAATCTGCAATTAGAATTAGCACATACTTCAATATTTATATTCCTACACTAAAAAACTTCAGCTTCCTTAACATGGGTAGAGTGTGATGGCAATAGTAAGCTTAGAAAAACATCAAATTTATGGGTATTGACCAGTGGAAAAAAAGTTGGATATTCTGGTTGTCGATGACCATCAATTAGTTTTGACTGGCACTCTGGATACATTAAGTAAACAGTATCCAGAAGCGAATATACTAAAAGCTCAGACAGCCAAAGAGACGCTGACTTTACTTCAATCTCAATCGTTTTACCTGATTATGATGGATTTGTCGATTCCCAATCAGCCAGGAGAAACGGCAGAAATTGATACGGGAATTAAACTGTTGCAAACTTTGCTCAAAGAATATCCCGATCGCAATTTCATGGTGCAAACTAGTTATGTAAAGGCATTAATCCGGATTAAGCACGAGATTGACAACCATCAGGCTGGTTTTACGATCGCAGATAAAGGATTATCCAAAGCGGAAATGCTGATACGGGTTAATTTGGCTCTTCAGGGTGGCACTCACACCAAAGACATCAAAACAAGTATTGAACTTAAACCGGAATGGTTGGAAGTGTTGCGGTTGGCTTTTGAAGAGAGTTTGACAGATAAAGCGATCGCCGATAGGATGTACAAATCTGAGCGAGCAGTACGTACTTACTGGACGAAAATTCAAGATGTGTTGGGAGTGTATCCGGAAGACTGCAAGCAAAGCGGTAAGAATATGCGAATCCAAACCGAAATTCGTTCCCGTGAAGAAGGTTTAATTGACTAAGACGCAGGATTATTAATCCGGAAACGAGATGGAAAGGAGAATCTGGAATCGCATTCGTCAAGAATTGGGATTATGGTCGCAGGCTGCACCACCGGGGATAATGGTGTTGGTTGTGGTGATATTGATCCGTATTACTGGAGGAATGCAATCTTTAGAATGGATGCTCCTTGATACTATGTTACGTCTTCGTCCAGTAGAAAAAGTCGATGAACGTGTAGTCATTGTGGGTATCGATGAAGAGGATATTGAATGGGTTGGACAATACCCAGTTCCAGATGAAAAAATTGCCCAGTTACTCACCAAGCTAGAAACCTATCAACCGTTAGCAATTGGATTAGATATCTTTAAAAACGTCCCTGTGCAACCTGGTGGTGAAAAACTCACACAGGTATTGCAGAAAAATACAAATATTATTGGGATTGAAAAAATATTACCACCGGGAGAAACTCCCCCACCTCGAAGTTTGCCACCGGAACAAGTTGGATTTGTTGATTTACCTAATGATGGGGATAGCAAAAATCGACGCTATTTGTTGTATACAGCAAATCCTAGTAATCCTGATAATATCAACGAAGATAAATATTCTCTAGCATTGCGGTTAACTATCAAGTACTTCAAAGCGGCAGGAATTGATTTAGAAACAGGAAAAAAAGACCAGAATACAATCAGATTTCGTGAGATTGAATTACCACGCATCACCAAGAATTTTGGTGGATACGTGAACGTTGATGATGGGGGATTGTCAATTGTGATGAACTTCCGCAACAATTCTCAGCCTTTTCATATTGTGTCGCTACAAGATATTTTCAATGGGAAAGTTGATGGAAAATTGTTGCGCGATCGCATTGTCTTAGTTGGCAATCGCAATATGAGTACTGGGGATATTTTTTATACATCTGCGTTGCCAAACTTAAAATTAAGTGGTCAAATTTATGGCATTGAATATCACGCTCATGTCATTAGTCAAATTCTTAGTACTGTCATCGAGAATCGCCCAATGTTGCACAGTTGGGGGGATATAGAAGAGTATATATGGATATTTCTTTGGGGATTTTTACCGATTGTGATTGGACGAATAACCCAATCTGTATGGAAAAATATACTTAGTGTTGGTGTCACAGGATTTTGTCTGTTTAGCTGTGGGTATGTAATGCTGTGGGTATGGGGTATCTGGATACCTGTAGCACCAAGCTTGCTGATATTAGCGTTGAATGGGGTTGGCTTGAGTGCTTTTGCATTTTACCAGCACGATAAATTCTTGCGATCGCAAATAAACGAACGTCAAAATACAATTCAAAACACTTTTACAATCATACATAATGGTCCTTTGCAAACCCTTGCCTATGGATTACAGCACATGCGTACTCAAGATATCCCCTATGAAGAACTGATTCGGCAATTTGAAAAACTAAATCGAGAAATTCGGGAAATTGGCGAATTTCTCAAAGTTGAAGCATTAACAAAAGAAGAGAGTTTGCGTTTAGGTAGTGGATTAATACTTGAATTAAATCGACCACTTCACGATTTATTATATGAAGTTTATTCAAGTACTTTGGAACGTCAAGACTTTGAAAATTTTCAAACATTAAAAGTCAAGATTCGTAATTTCGAGCCGATTGATGATAAGTATTTAACTAAAGAATGTAAACGAGGAATATGTCTATTTCTGGAAGAAGCTTTATGTAATGTTGGTAAACATGCTCAAGGAGTCAAGCGCGTTCAAGCATCTGGTGTTTATATTGGGAATATATATAAGTTATCGGTCAAAGATAACGGTTTAGGAATTAAATCAAAGCTAGAAAATAAAGGCACAAAAAATTCTAAAATCCTTGCCAAACAATTAAGAGGAGAGTTTCGACGAGAATCTCTTTCTCCTCGTGGGACTATATGCGAACTTAGTTGGACACTTATGAAATAAATTTAAAGCACAGAATCAAGTTCCTGTGAATGCGCTTGAATTAGTTCCGTAAAATATTACACAGTAACCAAATTTATTTGGTTAGTTCAAATTTTTGTGTATTCCGAAGTGGAGAAGCGGATATACCTAACTTGTATAAGAGTTTTGATTTTTTGTATGTCGTTACACAGCTATGTTTATCCGAGCCAAGCTACTTAATTTTGTATTAGTACCTGTATTTTATATATATCAGTATATTTTGAGTAAGTGCATAAATTGATTTTGCTAGTACCTATAAAAGAATGTCAAAGAAAAACTGCACCGCTTGACTTTCATTCAGTAAATCACGCAGGCATATTGTAGAATTACAATTGTGTGAATGTTTAATTCCTAAAAATTTGTTTTAAGTTCAAATTTTTATTAATGATGAGTTGAATAAAAAGTTCGGAAAGTAAGAGTTTTAGACAGCCATACAACCAACAACAGCACCATGAGACACCAACCTTTTGGATTTTGGCAAAATAAAAATAGCCATAGATTTACGAGCTTAGTTGTGGGAGTGCTTTTCTTGATGACTGCACTTCCAGTATCTGCCCAATATAAACCACGCGATCGCAAACCAGCAAGCGGAAATAGCCGTGCAGGTGGTTCCCGTGGATGTTCGAGTAACGGTATTCCCCTAACCCAACTTGCACCTCAGACATTTGTTGGAAAAACTGCTTCTACACGTCCAATGTTAGCTTGGTATATGTCAAGTTCTCAAAACGTGCGATTCCGACTGTTTGAAGTTGATTCCGCAAAAAGCGTTAAACAAATCGGCAAAGTTCAAGAGATACCCACAATAATCGGGATTAATCAGCTAAAACTTCCCCTCAATTACCCCGAACTCACAGTAGGTAAAACATATTTATGGCAAATTGTCATTGACTGCAACAATACTACAATTCTTAACCAAGCAGAATTTATCGTCATCCAACCTCAATCACTGCCCAAGAACCAATTTACTACCATTCCAGAAAGGGTCAATTATTATGCTGGAAATGAACTATGGTATGAAGCACTGGAAGAAGCATTGAAAGAAACCAATAATGGTCAATTAGGGAAAATTGCGGCAACTTTAGTTCAAGAGCTTGCACAGTTGGAAATACTAAAGGGTAGTGACAGCAACAGAGATATAAAAAATATTCAGCAACGAATCGAACATCTCCAGAAAATTGCCAGCGAAAACTGAGAGGAAATAGAAGCAAACGAATCAACATACTTAGGAATTGCGAATAAAGCTATAACCTTTGCAAAATATTAGTTTTAACCCTTTTTCAGGCAAATAAGTGCCATTCGTTATGGGATTTAAAGGCTCAAAATCCATGCACTTTGGTGGAAAATATCTGGGTGAATTTTGAATTTGACCATCTTTTAAATTAAAAGTCAAAAGTAAAAAGGTAAAAGAAAGAAGAATATTTCTTTTTATCTTTATCTCAACGGATACAAGCCCCTGAATTGATTCATGGAGAAAGATAAAGATTCCTTGTTTCAAGCCCCTAGATTTATCTCTGGGGTTTTCTTTTTACCTTTA
>JAAUPE010000199.1 GCA_012034595.1 Calothrix sp. CSU_2_0
TGAGACAGTTGACGGTCGTGTTTGGGGTCGTGGGTGCTGGAATTGCTTTTGCCCTGCAAGAGGTGATTGCCAGTCTTGCAGGATGGACTGCAATTTCCCTGGGGCAATTTTATAAGACGGGCGATCGTGTTCAGTTGGGCGGTATAATGGGCGATGTGATTGATGTTAGCCCCCTGAGAACAACGCTGATGGAATGTGGCGATTGGGTCAAAGCGGATCTTTACAACGGGCGAATCGTTAGAATTGCCAATAGCTTTGTGTTTAAGGAGCCTGTTTTCAACTATTCAGGTGATTTTCCCTTCGTTTGGGATGAAATTGTCGTTCCAGTTCGACATGGCAGTGATTATCGACTCGCCAGAAGTATCCTGCAACAGGTTGTTGAAGAAGTGACGGGAAGCTACATTGCACCTGCAAAAGCCGAGTGGAGTCGCATGACCCACAAATATCTCATTGAAGATGCTCGTATCGAACCCTTTGTAGCGCTGATTGCTAATGATAACTGGCTAGAGTTCACTGTCCGATATGTGGTGGACTATAAAAAGCGACGAGTCACAAAAGACCAACTTTTTACTCGAATTCTAGAAGAACTTGACACGACGGACGGACGGGTTGAGTTAGCGTCTGCAACCTTTGAACTTGTAGCTGCCCCTGCTTTTGGTGTCAAACTAGAGCCGAGGACTAATGGAAACCAGCCAGCAGCATAACAACCCCCTTGCAGAGGACGGAGCGAAGATCTTGGTGGTGTAACAAAGGTTGCTTGCCGCCGATGAAGGGGAACGTTAGGCAGAAAAACCCTTCAACATCGCAAAAATCCAGGGTAAAACCATCCTACAGATATCACCCTCCCAACTATTAAGCCAACTTAAAATACACACAAATTCCATTCACTTTACGATCGCATCCCGAACCCCTACAAACTATCGCCCTCCCGAACCCCTAAAACTCCGGCAAAACCAACTCCCTACTTTGCCCTGCAGTCCGGGCGATAAATAATCTCCGGCGAATTCCCCACCATCGTCGCCACATCCTTAACATCCACCCCGTTCTTCAAAGCCATCGTAATAAAAGTATGCCGAGTTTGGTAAAGTTTTCTATACTTCACACCATCCAAACTAGCTAACACAGTCCTCCAAGCCCGTCGGCTGAGATTATGCACATCAATCCACTTCCCATCCGGCGAAGGAAAAACTTTCCCATCATCCGACACACCAACAGGCTTAATCGACCTCAACAACCCAGACAAACGTTGATTAATCGGGAAAACCCGCTTCTTCTGCGTCTTCAACCCCGGCTTACAAGTCAACCCCGATGAAGAAACCACCACAGCTTGCTCGAACCGAAGCACCGTAAAATCGATACTCCTTCGGAGTCACGTTGTGAACGCAATATGCTTCCACTGCAAAGCTACAGCCTCCGATGGTCGGCAACCCGTGATAAATAAAAACTCAATCAACGGTGCGTAATGCTTGTAATAGCGGCTTTCCTGGAATGCCAAAATTATGCGTTAGCGAAGCTTACCGTTGGTGAAGCCGCTCCAAAGGAGCTAGGTATCGCGCTCCTCCAAACTAAATGGATTAATATCCGTCTCCTCATAATCGCCCTTTGGCACCTTAATATCACTCGCCATCCCCTCAAACGGGTTTTCCCCAATCAGCTGGGACTTGACAGCCCAATCGCAACAAGCCGAAAACTGGGTCAAAATTTTCTTCGCCGACAGGGGACTTTTATTCGCAACCAGCCAATCCCGAATTGCGTTCACGAAGTGACTCCGATAGGAGTATCGCCTTATCCAAAGTCCTCACTGGCAAATGCACGTTGATGCAGCGATAAATTTTATGGTAATCCTTCGCCAAAGTGCTGGGAGACAAACTCGAACGTTTGTACTCGGTATAGCTATCCCATAAATCCGCTAAGGAAGCATGGGTTTTATTCTCGCTAGTTGTTGTAAATTCAACCTGCTGAGATTGGGGCTTGTACCTTTCCAACGTCACGTCGAAATTGTTACAGAGAATATCCAACTCAATTTGTCGAGCCTTCATTTCCGCCAGCTTGCGGTTGGCTTTGCTATCGGTATACCCGGTTGAAAGATAATGACGTTTACCCCCAAAACTAAAAACCAGTTGTAGGCGATTGGGCGTAGCCCACGCTTCGCGAACGTTCGAGATTTTAATTTGGACAGTTCCTTTCGAGGCTTTGCGTTGCGAACCCACAATAAACTCCTGACATTCAAGCCAAGACACAGGGAAACTGCTAGCAAGTTACCCTATATCTTGAAAACATTGAAATCAGCGCGCTCTGACTTTACCCCAAATTTACCCCAATAAAATGTCCAAACTCGTCCAAAAATGTCCAACGTTGGCATATTCTTACACCAAATTTACACCCTTGAAATGGCTGAAATGGAGTTTTGGGTCAAACAGTAAACCCCTGAAAGTTATAATATCCTTCAGGGGTTTCGGGGGTTATGCCAGGAACGAGACTTGAACTCGTGACACGAGGATTTTCAGTCCTCCCACAATCCCCTTTTTTCAGTATTTTCAACCGATGCAAAAATAGCTTACCCCAATCTTACCCCAATTTCTCACACCCTAAATATTAATCCTTTATCTTTAGCTCCTATGCTCATTTTTTACTAAAAGCCTTATTCATTCGTCTCAAAGTTCCTATGCTCGACTTTATCTAAAACTCCTCATTTTCCGTATATGTACTCCTATGCTCATATTTGCCTGAAAACACTGATTCTATGCATCCTATGCTCTACTATTGCTTGGAATTTATTTTTCAGCTTTATTCACACCAGTGCAAAGAGGATGTGCTGGCATTATGCAGTGCGTTCACGTATGCTTTTAGCATTGCCGGAGGCTAGTGTCTCCTACGGAGAATCGCTCTGGCTGGAGTCGTGGCTCCTAAGAGGGGTATCGCTGATATTTACCGATTTCAAGTATTTGGAGTAATATCTAGTAAAATATTGAATTAGAACTTAATTACATATTGAATTAAATATGTAAATATATGATTAATCTTGGAAATATTCAACCGCTTACGGATTTCAAGCGCAATGTCAAACAGTTCATCGAGCAGATTAAAGCGACAAAATCCCCACTGGTACTTACTGTTAACGGTAGAGCAGAGATTGTCATCCAAGATGCAAGTAGTTTTCAGGAGATGATGCAGCGCTTAGAAACTTTGGAAACTGAAGTACACAAACTCAAATTACAAGCATTGCAGCACGATATTGCTTTGGGCGTAGAACAGTTACAGAATGGGCAGTTTAGAGAATACGATGACGAGTCTTTACCAAGTTTGCTGCAAACCATTAAAGAGCGAGGACAACGCAAACTCAATCGAGACCAAGGTTAATGAATCGTTACAAAATCTCCCAACTCGCAGGGCAAGACTTGGAGGATATTTGGGTGTATCTTGCTCAAAATAATCAAATTGCGGCAGATAAGCAGATTTTGACTAATAATTTGATTCCACCAATATGCGATACTCACGCTTGAGTTGCTACGCAAACTGAGAAAAGCCATTCTGGCATCCAAGAAACAGCGCTTGCGCGATCGCCAAGGAACATGGATTAAATAAAGTACAAAAGGGTGTGTAAACGCAGCGTAACGCACCATTTCATATTCAAGCAATATTGCAGGTCTTTCTAGCTAGCTAGATAACTACCAGCATTTAGTCACAATAATTGTCTATCTTGAGATGCCAAATTGTGATATAATGTGGGTATATAAATTAAAGTACCAACATTTAATCACAATATTAGCAGATGCAGAGGCAACTATTCACGATATCCATTAGAGAATTATGTCTAAGATACAGCGGGTGCTTGAACTTGTCCCTAAAGCGGGCATAATTCGAGCTAAAGATGTCGAAGAAAAAGGAATTCACAGACAATATCTGAAACGGCTTGAGCAGCAAGGGCTTCTTGTTCGTTCAGGGCGTGGAATTTATACTTTTGTTGATGCAGAAATTACCGCAAGTCATACCCTGGCAGAAGCAGGATTACGAGTCCCTCATGGTGTTATTTGCCTGCTCTCCGCACTCAGTTTCTATGAACTGACAACTCAAGCACCTTTTGAGGTGTGGCTAGCTATCAATCAAAAAGCACGTCCTCCCAAAGATAAACTCCTACCTATGCGGATAGTTTATATGTCTGGTCAAGCATTGGAAGCAGGTATTGAGGAACACCAAATAGAAGGTGTGACTGTGCGGGTTTATTGTCTCGCTAAAACAATTGCAGATTGCTTCAAGTTTCGTAACAAAATTGGTCTTGATGTTGCCATAGAAGCGCTACGAGACTGTTGGCGAGAACAACGCTGCACAATGGATGAAATCTGGCATTATGCCAAGATTTGCCGAGTTCAAAATGTAATCCGTCCATATCTAGAATCACTTGAATGAGTCGAAAGCAAATTCGTAACGTACCAGCCTCAATCCGAAGTCAATTACTTCATTTATCAAAACAGCGGGGAGAAGATTTTAATTACCTCCTGATGCGCTATGGTTCGGATCGACTTTTGTACAGACTTAGCCAATCTCCATACCAAAGACAATTCATCCTGAAGGGAGCAACTCTTTTCAGGGTATGGAATGGGGAACCTCATAGAGCAACAAAGGATTTAGATTTGCTGAGTTTTGGGGCTAATGATGTTTCCAGTTTGATGGAAATATTTAAAGAAATTTGTCGTCAACAATATGATCAAGATGGTATTAGTTTTCATGAAGAAACTGTTAGAGGAGAAAAAATAAAAGAAGAGCAAGAATATGAAGGAGTCAGAATCAACTTGCAAGCAAAGCTAGATTCTACCAAAATTTCTATTCAAGTTGATATTGGATTTGGGGATGCAGTTACTCCATTACCTGAAGAAGCTTTACTGCCAAGCATTTTGGATTTACCGGCTCCACGTCTGCAAATTTACCCTCGTGAAACAGTAGTTGCTGAAAAGTTTCAAGCAATGGTTGCTCTTGGCATTAGTAATAGCCGGCTAAAAGACTTTTACGATATTTGGTTTCTTTGTCAAAGTTTTGAGTTTCAAGGAAATTTACTTGTTTACAGAGACACAAGTTACTGAAAATACTCGACAAGCATTGTTGAACTTTTGGCGTGACTCGATAATTAAGCTTTGTACACCACATAGTTATTTGAATTTTTATACAAGGGAACAAACCGTAAGTATTTGGTGGTTGCATTGGTTACTCGATAGTATTACCTCTGAAAAAACTGGAAAAGCTTGGTTTGGAGAACAAGCGATCGCATGGTTGGCAAATTTACCTGGAGATAGGGGAGAATTAGGTGGGGAGTATGGTGTTTTACGCTTGCTAACAAAGGATTTAAGCGATATTCTGTATCAAGGAAAATGCCCTTACCCGAAATTTTATGAGGTGGTAGTTGCACCTAGCCAACAATCTACACCTGATGATACTTCCAGGAGAAAATATCTTCAAGAATATGCACCCTTGGATTTGTGGGAAAGGGTGATGGATTATTGGAGAGCGAATTTACATAATTTTGTCCCCAAACCAGAAATGTCTCAAAATTCAGATTACAGTACAAATGCGGCGTGGATGTCTGCATTGAAGGAATTATCACCGCAGAGTTATCAAAGATTATTATCGGAATGGAAAGTTAACCATCAACGACGACGCAATTTGTGGAAAGCGATGGGGAGTTTGGGGTTGATGTGACAGTTTGACAATTAACTTTCATCGCAACTAAATTTACCTAATCTGCGTCATCTCAATCATATTTATCTATATCTTAAATATGACACTGAAAACTACTATTTTGGCAATAGTGGGCAGTTTGACGCTGGCTATTCCCCATACATATCAATATACTTTTGCAGAGACTCCCGGCAAATTATCCCAAGTACAACCCTCGTTAAAAGCTTCAGCAATACCCAAATCTGTTGTCTTACAGGTGCGTCAAGATATGGCGAAACGGTTAAATTTGAAACTTACAGATGTGCGGCTTACACGGGTAGAGTCAAAAATATTTGATGCTTGCTTGAATCTGCCAACCAAAAACGAGAAATGTAAAGAAATTGGTTACAAAGGTTGGGCTATTAGGGTTGGCGTTGGTAAGCAAAGTTGGTTATATCATGCTGTTTCCCGTCAAAATCTCAGTAATAATTTCCGCGTCAATTGGTTGCAAAGCTTACCTAAAGATGTGAAACAAACAGCAATTAGCAATGTCACTCGATTCAGCGAACTACAACTAGGAAAGATAAAAGTTGTGTCAGTGGAACCACGGACATGGAAAAATAATTGTTTAGAATTTGCCAAAACAGACAGACGCTGTAATTCCACAAAAACCCTCGGATGGTTGATCAAGCTTAAAAGCGATACCTACGGTGGTAAACTACGCTTAAATGAAAATGTTCCATCACAATGGGTATATCGCAGTGATTTGGATGGAAAAATAGTAGAACTGGATTTAGTTAGCAGTATGGGTAATTTATCCCAGAAAGCGAGTGCAGGTATTTTATCTGATGCTGCAAAACGTTCCCAAACTCAGCTTTCTGCTTGGAAAGTCGATAAAATTCAAAACGTTCAATGGTCTACCCGGAGTGGAGATGGACCTTCAAGACCAATTACGGGGGCTGTTCCCGTCGAAAATTATACCTTTGGCTGGAAAGTTCTGGTTTCCTCACCTAAACAAAAATGGGTATATTATGCAACTAAAAATGGATTTGAATTTGATGTACCCAAAAGTGTTCCCTCCTATCTTGTCGAGGAAGCCATCAAAGCTGCATCCGTACAAACTGGTAAACCTGCGAGTAACTTTCGGTTACATTGGGCTGAGTTGGTAACTTGGGATGATACCTGTTTGGGTGTGACTATCAATAAACCTGCTTGTGAAAAAACTCCGGTTCTGGGTTGGAGAATTAGTTTGATGGAAAGTAATTCAACGTTGTTTACTTTCCACAGTCGTTTCGATCGGGATGTGCGATTTGCGGGTAGTAGTCCTTGGTTTTTTCCTCCATCTGCAAATCCTGGTGGACGATGATCGTTTTTGTGTTTGTGTTTGGGATGACTTGCACGTTGGTTTGAAAGTTACATTTCAAATACTACCTGGAAAATACAACATAGCTCACCCAGTTGAGCCAACGTTAGCGATCGCATTCCAACGCAGTGCCTGGAAGGATCAAAGCTCTGACCAGATATTCTGTATCGGATAGGCACGCTCATTCTGAATCGGCACTCATGAGAATTAAATTTTGGTTAATCGATTGGGAAATGATGATTCTGTCGAACGGATCAGAATGGTGAGACGGCAATGTGAGATGAATATTGAGATCGCTAAATAGAATGGGAAGAATTTGGATATTGAGTTGATTTAAAATCATTTCCAATTCATGAAATTCAATGCCTAGATTCAGCTTACCTTTGCCGATTTTAATCGCAATTTCCCAGAGGCTGGCAACACTGATAAAGAGGTTGTTCTCAGTATCTTCTAGGAGAGTAGTCATCGTTTTGTTCAGTTTGGGATGTCCTGCAATATACCAAATCAGGATGTGAGTATCAATCAGGAGGTTCATAAATTATTGGTAATCGGCAAATTCTTCTAGCGGGTCATCAAAGTCATCGGCGATCGTGACTTTGCCTTTGAGAATGCCGAAGCCGTTTCGCTTTTGGGTTAGGGCTGGCGGTTCGAGAACGGATGGTAAGGGTCGATTTGTGCTGCGGAAGGCGAGGTATTCAATATAGTGCAATGCCTCGACTTGGAGTGCTTCAGGGAGCTTCGAGAGCAGTGAGTTGATACTGTTGATCGCATTGGTTTGTGACATCACGATTGCCTCCTAGTAATTCTATTCTATCACCGCGCTCATTCAATACGGCGATCGCCCTTTTGCATCGCTGAGGTGGGGCGATCGCTATTCCCTATTATTCCAAAAATAGATGGAATATCTCGTGCTGCATGAATTACCCGCACTACCTCGGCATTTTACAACTAATGCCAATTTAAATGGCATTCACAACAGATAGAACTTCAAAAACCTGATGACATAATTTTCCGCTTATTTGATCTGCCATCTACTCGATTTAAATTGGTATAAACTAGATAGTGGGACTTAGACAAAAAATACCGAACAATAGCCTCAAAGGTATATCCCAAAAGGCTTGGTTAATAAGGATTTCCGCTACCCTTCAGGCACTTAGTCAGCCGATCTCGAACACTATGTCCGCCGCGCCATGTAATGTCAATCGCTTGTTTTTTATCAAGCGAGACGGCGAAGTGATGCTCATCGAACATATTATTAACTAGGGCTGAGGCATCAGGGACAACAAAAGTAATCGCACCCAGCTTGCCGTCAACCATCGGAAAATGATAAGCCTCAACCGTTGCAGGTGGCTTACCACCAGTTTGTTCGAGTGTCACCTTCGTCATGCGTCCATCCTTGGGAACGGGAATGTTCCCACCGAAAAATGTGATGGCAGCTTTACGATACTCTCCATTCGGTCCGGCAACAGCCACGGCACCAGATAGTGTTGCGAAAGTTGCGGCACAACCGTCTCCTTTAGCCACACCTGTCGATCTTGGCATAAATTCCCAATATCCAGCCTTCATCAGTGCATAGCGTGGATTGTTGGCAAACTGCTTCTCAAGGCTTTGCTTCCGCTCCAGGGTAGTGGCAACCAAAATATTTGCCAACTGCTGGTTCGTTGCCACCTGATGCCCATTCACAGCGATTTCATACTTGCCAACTGGTTGGCGTGGTGCTTTAGACGTTGCTGGAATACCGGGAAAATAATTTTTAGAGAAGTCAAATGCTGGATTGGTTTCCAGAATTTTTTGCTGCATTGGCGTAAAGTTAGCAGGCTGAATCAACGGTTCGGCAGTAAATACATGCACGATTGTACAGTCTTTATTCTTCTCCTTGCAGTCTTTTAGAGCGTTCACCCGAGCATTGTCTGGCTTATTTCCCCAGCCATACCAGATCGAATTGCTTTTGTTCCGAGCGATCGCCACTGACCCATTCCAGCCACTCACCGCGATCGTACAACCTGCACCCATCACTTGCGTACAGGCACTCAAAGCGACTTGTTGAGATTTTTCTGTAGTCCGATGATTCCATGTCGCCCACACATCAGTAGCTTTAGGATGCCATGCAACTGCGATATAACTGTTGGCGTACATTGTTGGCACTCTTGGTTTATCGGGTTCTGGACGATCAGGTACAGTCGGATACTCACTGCGAGTATCGTATGGCGCACAACCTTCCCAACCCGCATTACCGCCACCGATAGGGTAATAGCCATCTGGACAGTTTCCATCAGCTTTTGCCGAATCAGCAACTAGCAATGAAGCCGCCACCACACTACCCAATAATACAAGTTTTCCAAACATCCGATTCATCCCAATATTGAGTACGTCACTATAACTATTTATTTAGACGGAAATTTCCGTCTATTACATCGAACAATCTAGTCAAATCAGGCATTAAAGACAATTTAGTCATAATATCAATAACTTTTCTAGATATCATCAAGACGCACTTATTATACAAAATTGTTCCGGATAAATACTTGAATTTGGAAGGATATCAAGAACATTTCTGGCTATTATCCTTTTTCGGTTAATAGACGGAAACCCATACGCATATCGGCTTGAGTGTATACAGAAGTACAATACTTTCAGTATGGAACAATTTCTCAAAAAGTTGATGGAACAAGTACGATATTTCATTCAATCTACAACCTGAATGGCGACTTTTCCTTTTACCTGAGCCTGCTCCAGGTACCGAATTGCCGCAGGAATTTCACTCAAGGGATAACTGCGATCGCATGTAGTTTGAAATTTGTAACGTTGCCCAAGGTGCCACAAACTATTGCAGGATTAAAGCCAAACCCAGGAGGATGTCGCTACGCGATCGCTCTCCGCAATACCTCAAGCTGTTGTACTTCAAATTCAGCGTTTTACAACCTCAATAGAGAATCCCTCATCAGTAGATGGTGGCTGAAAGAAACTAGTTACATGACGGAAAACTTCTTCGGTATCGAATTGCGATCGCTCTGGATTGCTTTCTCGCCGTTGGCAATTTGCTCTATGCAGGTTTTGTCATCTACCTCAAGATAGATTAGGCGATGGGGAATGTTCTCGGTTAAAAATATATCCTTGAACCATGCTCTTTGATTCTTTGTATTTGCTGGAAAATCCATAACTACAGAAACTCCAGAATTAAGTATGTTTCTGATATGGGATATTAATAGTGGTTTGAGGCGATTTGCATATTTCAATAATCATCAAAATTCTTGATTTCTTCCGGATAAAGAGTTGATAACCAATCATCCTCAGATAGGAGGATTGCATTTAATTCTTGAGAGATTTGACGGGATAATGTAGATTTACCAGCGCCCATTTTCCCACAGAAAAATATCAAAGTCCCTTTTGAGTACATTTGTTTTATCCTTGGATAATTATTACATCTCTAAACGGCGATCGCCATACCATTGACTCAACTCAAGCTCAATTTCTTCCAAAATAGCTACAGCTTCCGCAATTGATTTTGTTGCTAACAAAGCAAAAGCCGACTCTACCCGTTGTTGATAGTTGTGCGGACACACAGCAAAATTATTCGCCATAGCGACTGCTCCTTTCTCATTCAGTAGGTACTCATGATTTAGTGCAAATAATACCTGATTTATACAAGCAATACTGCGGAAACAACAGCCTGATGCATGGGCTATATCACCTCGTGCAATTGACTTTTTCCCAACTAATAGCGAAAAGCTAATTTCCCAAGCAAAGGTATCAATAGTTGCTTTTTGTAGTTCTATGGGATAGGGTTGGGTTTTGGCTTGCAAAGCTGCGAGAACACCATGAGAATCACAAAGTGATAAAGAAATAGCAACTTCCCCCATATAAATTGAGGAGACAAAACCGTGGGGATGTCCGGGTTGATAATCAATTGTAATTTTCCCTAGTCTGCAATCATTAATCACGCGATCAACCTGATCGACATCACGATAGAGAAAATCCACAGGCATATTTTTAATCTTGAGCCAACCACCACCATTAATCCATTTTCCCCATCCACCAATTGGTGTAATCAGATTGGGACGATGATTATCATCAAGTTCGCAAGCAAGTTTATTGAGAGCAATTACATCGATGGGATTGTCTGGTTGGTAATAAATTCCTAAATCCACATCTGACTTTGGGGTGTGATTACCTCTTGCGCGAGAACCTCCGAGTGCTACAGATGCAATCCCCTCAATTGACTGCAAACGTTCGACAACATCATGAATAAAGTCAGGTAATTGCTGATTCATAATTAGCTCTACCTCGATTGAGTATTGAGCGTTGAAATTACAATTGGAAATCTTAAGAATTTTAACAGTACCCTTTAGGGTTATTTAATTATAAATTTAAAGAGACTTTTCCATTACGTAATTAACAAAACTTTCACCCCGACAAGTTACCTCCTGCTTTTGAACAATTGAAAACCCCATGCGTTGGAAAAACGGTTTTGCGGTAATACTAACCTCAACAAACAATCGGCTCAATGACAACTCAATTGCTTTTGCTTCAATTGCTCGATAAATTTGCTTACCGACACCGCAACCTTGGTAATTTTTGTGGCAATAAAAGCAGTCGATATGACCATTCGCTTCTAGCTCTCCAAACCCGACAATTGTGTTCATTATATGGGCA
>JAAUPE010000200.1 GCA_012034595.1 Calothrix sp. CSU_2_0
AATCCCAATCCCAATCCCCAATCCCCAATCCCCAATTCCCAATATTTTTTCCCACTTGTAAGGAACTGTATTGGGTAAATAAGCGTCATAGAGGACAATAAGAACCTGTATTAGGTATTTTGATACCTACTTAATATCTGTAACAAAGATGCTTCTCCTCTTCCCAATTTTGGAGTTGTGAAGTTAAAAATGGGTTGGACATGTTTAAAATGATTCAACTATTATGCCGAGAACAGCCAGTGAGTACGTAGTACATATGATGTTGGAAAGCGGACACCGCGAAGAAATTCGTTTTCCGACGATTCAGGAATTTCAGAAGTGGTATAGTGGCGAACTTATGCCCAAGGCTGCCTCTGATGATTTTATTAGTGTACCAATCAAAAATATTCAGGGTGAATATATGGTTGTCCGTCCTTCCAAGGTTGTGGCAATTCGTGTCGAACCAATTTTTAGCTCTAGTGTCGAACGATTTACGTAAACAATGAAAAAAAAGTTTGCTTTACTTTCCCTGAGTCTAGGTATTGCTGCCCTCATCCCGTTTGTATCTGTTGTTGCCCAGGTGCCCAGTCTCCCTAGATTACCTAGTTTGCCTACACCTGGCAATCCCCAAATCCCCCCACAGCTACCACCATTAAGCGAACCCGAATTAACTCTACCTCTAAAGCTGGTGGAGATAGATTTAGGTTGTCAACCCGCTCGTGGTTGCTTGGGTTGGGACGAGCAATTATTTTGGAGTCGAGGCAAGAGGGGCGATCGCGCAGCGTTATTGAAATCTATTGACCATAGTTTACGCTATTTGAACACCCCAAGGGCTGCAACTCTGTATCAAAATTATCCAGTCCAAGGTATTACTTTAGATCGGGTCAATAAAAGCTTGCGACGTTTCCGCCAAATGGTTGTAGCTGCCAAAACACCAGCCGAACTGCAAGCCAAGGTTCGGCGAGAGTTTGCTTTCTACAAGTCGGTTGGTAACGATGGCAATGGGACTGTTAAGTTTACTGCTTACTACGAACCAGTTTATACAGCTAGCCGCGTACGTACTGCCCAATATAAATATCCGGTTTATGGGCTTCCCAAAGATTTAGATAAATGGGCAAAGCCACATCCAAAACGGGTTGATTTGGAAGGTACAGATGGATTGCAGGGAGATAAAAGCCAACTGCGTGGTTTAGAAATGCTTTGGTTTCGCGATCGCTTGGATGCCTATATGATTCACATCCAAGGTTCGGCACAAATCAGATTAACCAATGGCAAAAAAACTAGCATTGGCTTCGCTGGGGCAACTGAATACCCTTGGACAAGCATTGGTGGGGCATTAATCAAAGATGGCAAATTAACCCGACAAAACGCCACCATGCCCGCTCTTATTGCCCATTTTAAAAAGAACCCCCAAGATTTAGATATATATTTACCAGTTTGGGAAAGGTTTATTTTCTTCAAAGAAACCAATGGCGCACCGGCAACTGGTAGCATTGGTGTACCTGTCACAGCCGACCGTTCAATTGCTACTGATAAATCATTAATGCCCCCCGGTGCATTGGCTCTAATTTACAATAGTTTCCCCTACCCCAAATCTGGCGGTGGTTTGGAACGACGTGCAGTTAGTCGTTTCGTCCTCGATCAAGACACAGGTAGCGCCATTAAAGGACCAGGACGTGTAGATTATTTTATGGGAACCGGAAAATTAGCAGGCGATCGCGCTGGCATTACTGGAGGAAATGGACAGTTATATTATTTATTGCTTAAAGAGTAATTTATATTACTAAAAATCTACTCAAATTTTACTCAAATCTACTTAGTTAGATTTGAGATTTTTTTTATTTTGGGGTGGAATATTGGGTTAATTGAACAGATTAATAAGGACAAACAGCCGAATAAGGGCAAACCACCGAATAAGGGCAAACAACCAAATAAGGGCAAACAACCGTTTGCCCCTACGAAGCATATTTCACTCAAATCAGAATCACCATCGTAATATACTTAAAATGGCTCAAAAGCTTATAGAATCATCTTTCTTTCTTTTGCCTTTTATCTTTTTACTTTTGCCTTGAGGTACTAGTTTGGTTTTCGCCCACTAACCAGAAATATAGTGGTTTGATGTTGGAAACGTCCTGCAATTTCTGCCCGCTTTAAATCCTCAAGCCAGCTTTTACCTTCCGTTTCTGATACCATACCCTTGGCAACAGCAAGATTAATGTATTTATTAATCAGTTGTTTCTCACCGCGATCGCCAATTTTTTTGACAATCGAAGAGATGACGACGACATTAATATCTACAAGCTGCAAACGCTCAAATAATAAAGGAATTAACATCCCAATCCGAGGACTGCGAAAATATCCACAGTGACTGCTAACAAATTTGCGCGTCAAGATGGGTTTGCTTCCTTTAATGGTAATACTTCCATAATCAGGTTCAGCTGCGACTACATGCGCTCCTGGCTTGGCAACACGCACCATTTCTGCGATCGCTCGCTGGGGATTATCTAAATGTTGCAACAAACGTTCTGCTCGACAACCATCAAAGTTGTTGTCGGGAAATGGCAAGTTTTGAGCATCTCCAAAATGATATTCAACTGGTAATCCTAATCCTTTCGCTCGCTTGTTTGCCTCGGCAATCATGGTGTTGCTAAAATCAATCCCAACAACTCTTCCATGTTTACCAACTAACCCAGCAACCACCAGCGAATCATTCCCCGCTCCACAACCAATATCGACAATGCGATCGCCTAAATTTACTTCTAACAATTCCAACATCTGAGACTTAATCGAACCCCAAAATTTACCTGCACCGATTTCATCCATCCGTTGCACACATTTCATCGGTTCTGGTGCGCGATCGATATGACTATAAGCTGATTCGGTGAGAAATGCCGGGCTTTCCATTCAGTTAAACTAAACTTTAATCATACACCGCCCAAATCATTTACCTAAAAAAAGTAGCTAGAACACGATATTTCATCATGTTCCAACAACCTTAATATTCGTCAGCAGTTAGAATTCAGGAATCAGAAGTCAGAATTCGAGAATCGGCAGAAACTATAAGTGTCATTTTACACCATGCTTAAACCCTTTATTTATGAGTAGCGCAAAACACATTTTATCTCCTGACTCCTTACTCTTTCTCCTGAATCCTTAACCCTAATTCCCTACTTTTTCTATCTCCTGATTCCTGATTTCTATCTCCTGATTCCTGTATTCCTGTATTCCTGTATTCCTGTATTCCTGATTCCTGATTCCTGATTCCTGATTCCTGATTCCTGATTCCTGATTCCCAAAACGCTTAGATTATTGTTGACGAAACTTAGGTAACTCTACTGAGGCTAAAGATTTACGTCCTTTTGGTGGTCGATTGGGAAAAACCACTGGGGAAGGAGAAGTTTCATCATCTGTACTCGCAGGATGAAAAGGTGATTCGGTTGTAGGTAGTTCTAAATTTGTTAGTTGGGACACTTCTGCCCAATAATCTTCTTCTTCCGCAGGTTGTTGTACATGCGATCGCAATTGGGAGTTTGGTTCAATGACGATTTCGGGTGTAATAGATTTATCGCTGCATGTATCAATTGATGCATTACTTGATACATCTATTGTTTGATTTGGTTCTGGGGAAACAGCACTATCTAAGATATTTGAGACTGTATTTGGGGCTATATTTGGGGCTATATTTGGGACTGTATTCCAAAATGAATCTGAATCCGAATTGCTTAATTCTTCCTTCGCAAGTTCGTGATTAAATTCACTAATATTAAATTCGCTCGTTAACTCGGAAGATGTAAATCCAGATGTAAATCCAGATGTAAAATCAGAAGATGTTACTTCCGAAGATTGTGAGGTAAAAAACATTTGAATCACGCTATCTATTTGCTCTTCCAAGCTAGGAGAACTGGAACCAGTAGCTTCTAATGTGGGGATTGTGGGGTTTGAATCTACTGATTTTACTTTTGGTTGTGGTGGTTCTATTTCAGTTGAGGAATTGAATATAGATGGTGGAACTTCTGCATTTGTAGATAAAATTTCTTGCCTACCATTTTCAGTATCTTCACCAGAACATTCCAAATCCGACGACCAAGGTTTAATTGGTTGAGCATTAACAAATAAAGATTTAAATTTCTTTAAAAAAGGAGATTGTTGAGTTGTGCTGCTATCTGTTGGAAATTCTTCCCTTTCATCGCTAATTTCGTTCGTAGGTGTCGGATCGAGACATTTCTCTAGTGCTGCTTTGAATTGCAAAGTTTGACGCTGTTGCCGCATTAACCTTGTACGCAATTCACGACAAGTATTTTCCGACTGAAATAGGTGCTGTGATTGCTCGTTATGGTTGGTTTGCAACAAAGCACATTCGCGCTCTAATTGTGCCAGTCTTTGCTGACTAAATTCTAATTGGGCTTTATAGGTTTCGATTAAAGCTTCTTGACGTTGAATGTTTTGTAAAGAATTTTCTAATTGTTTGTAGAGCGATCGCACTTGTTCTTGTGCTGCACAAAGTTCCTGGGTTTGCTCTTTGAGCATTGACTCTGTAACTTTATAGCGTTTTTGCTGCAATTGTACAGATTTTTCTGAGTCTGACAACTTCGATGTTAGTTCTTCGACACGATTGTACAAATCACTATTTGCTGTCCGTAATTCGTGATTCAACACCAAAAGTTGCTGAAACTCCGCATCAATTAAAGCCAATTTGTTGCAATCGGGTTCAGCTACCCAATCATCTTGTGGCGAAATGTCAGGTTTTTCTGATACTATATCGACTAATTTATCTTCTGATTTAACTTCTAATATCTCATTATCGCGGATAATTTTGCTTTCCCACTGCTCATTACCCAATGTCAGAACTCGATTATAATTTGCGTCCCAATGTGTGGAATCGCTGATAATTTCCGATTTTGATGCAAATAAATCTGGTTGCGAATCCGGGTATTCTTCACTTTTTTCGGATTGGTGAAAATCAGATTGCTGACAACTTGTTGGAGATAGCTTGAGATTCTCTTGAGAAATATCGGGGTTTTGGTTTGGTAAATTTTGGTTTGTTAAAACCGAGTCAAACGGGCAACTTGCGTAATCGGAACCATTTTGCCGCGCCGTATTCTCAGATAATAGAGGTTGTCCATAAGCCCCATTATCTGGGGTGTTAGCTTCATTCATCACTTTTCACCCACAAATTCCAATTTGTAAATTCCAATTTGTCAATTTTAATATTGCTAGCGAGCTAACTTTAAATGCACAAAAGCTTTTTGAGACGGAGTTATCTGTCCGATTCTCACGTAAGCGAGTAATGCGATCGCCCCATCAAACCGTAGATTTATTGCAAAGTTCGTAAAAATCACCATTGCATCAACTGCATTGCTTGTCTTTAATTTTAGCTAGAACATCAGCATAGTGCCGACGGGGACGATTAAATTGTTAGTGGTATTTTTTTGCACCGTTACCACTAAAAAAATAGACATACTAAAGTAATGTTGTCATTTTTCAGTACGCAAATCAAGCCAATCATAAATTTTACAGCAATTAGCCCCTGAAAAATTGTAACTTGTAGCTGTGGAGGTTCCAACTAGAATAATGTACAGTTAATCAGTCTAAAAGCCATATATTAAGTTTTTTAATCCTGACTGCTGAATTCTAGCCCCTGTATTCTGAATTCTCAATTCTGCTGTATTTGAATTAAGTCAATAGATACTAAGTTATAATTCCTAACTGCAAATTTGTCACTATTTTTACAGGATTGGGAATTGATATCTTTTTTTAAGGCAACCAACGTGGATAATATCCGGCTAAAGGTAATTGTTCGGGTTTAATATCGGCAGTGACAGCAGAATCCTCTAAAGTTGATAAAGGCATTAACCAGAGACTACTAGATGCGATCGCTTCTCCTCCAGATGATTTGATTGCATTAGCAGTATTTGGAGTATTGACTTCTTGGGAAACAACTTGGTCAAATAATATCCCCGAACCATCTGGTGCTAAGTTCATTTGCACGTTGCGTTGACCTGCGGGAAGCACTAATAATGGTTTTTGCTGACCCAATTTCAAGTCAAAAGCTACTAAGTAAGGCTGTTCTATAAATTGCTCACCAGGTAATAATTGGGTAATCAGGCAGTAAAGATTGGTCGAAGCTATGTCAAATTGGCAACTGAGAATAGAACCTTTGACTTTGAGCAGTTCCTTATTTATCCCTTGATTTGTGACTAAGAATAATGATTGGGTAGGGTTGCTAAAATCGCTGTTAAATTTAACCATTGCCGCTTGAGTACCATCGGTCGAAAAAGCTTGTACCAAGCCAAATTGAGGCAGAAAATCAAGTGGTTTATTACCATCTTTTTGCAAAGGTAAAATGGCTGCACCTTGTCCCTGAACCACCGCAACCGCTTTACTATCTGGGGTAATCAAAAAATCTCCACCAGGAGGACTTTCGATGCGGGTTAGTTGAGGTTTATCATTTACAGAACTAGGCATAAACCACAACCCAAAATTACCAGGTTCGTCTTTGACAGCACGTTGAATGACGATTGTTTGCCCGTCGGGGGAGAGGTCAAATTTAAGATTTTGGTAAGTTTTGCCGTCGATTTTATTATCTAAAATTAACTCAACGCGACTTGCTGGTTCGGGTTCCGTGTCTGATTGTGTCGCGACTCCAGTAGTGACGCTGTAGAGTTTGCCGGAAAGCAAGTCTTGATTCGTCGTCAAGCGAGCTGCAAAAAGAATTTTATCCCCTTGTGGATAAGGTTTAAAATCCATCACCACCAAATCTTTAGGTGTGAGGACAATTCTTTTCCCTTGGGTGAGGTTGTAGAGTACCAACCTGCCCAGTTCTTCCCCATCAGTACCAATGTAAACAATAGTGCGATCGCGTGTTTTGAAGCTACCTGTAAATGACTGGATGCTTAATTTTTTACCTTCTTTAGCAGCAAATTTATCCTGTGCGTTTTCTAACGTAACTTTATAAGTATTTCCGTACTGTGCTGGTTTTAGTACCGTATAAACCATTCTCCGACCAGCCCAACTGATGTTACCATCAAGTCTCGGTTCAATTTTTAAGTTACTTTCGACACTTTTAGTATCCATTGGACGACTAAAAATCAGGTTAAAGGATGTATCTTCAGCACCTATTTTTTTGTCTTCCCAGCTAAAATTTCGGACACTTGCCCTAACAGCATCACCTTGAGCAATCAGTATGCCAATTAACACAGTTAGCACCAGAATAACTGCGATCGCAACTCGGTCAAGTGGTAATAATTTTTTTCTCTTAGCCATATATATCTAGGGAATTAGGCATTGGGGATTGGGGATTGGGAATTGGGGATTGGGAATTGGGTACAAATCATTGTTTCCCACTTCTCCTTCCCTAAGAACTATAGGGATTTTTGGGTTGGGGAATTTCCTTGAGTGAAGTTGCTTCGATGGTGGTGTGACGTTTTCCGGCTATAGTATCGGTAATCATTTTGCCTTCAACCTCAAACCATTTATCCGATTGATACTTGTCACTATTTTCTTTAAGTTTGACGGGTAAACCGATTGGGTAGGCATCTGCTGCACAACAGGTAATCACAAATCTCGATAGCATGAAATATTCTTTGCCCATATCTTTGGGATGCATCACAAAACCCTGAACTTTGACCTTTTGTCCTGCGTGTTTTTCGGGTTCGGGATAAACATTAATAGTACGTACCCAGTCAACCAAACTTCTGTCTTCAGGACGAACCGAAGAGCGAAAAGCTTGGGGTTGCGATCGCGTTGGTCCAAGTAATTCGGTGACACTGCGATTCATTGCGCTTTGGCTAGCAAAGACTTGTGGTGTAAAAATAAATCCCAGGAGCGCAGTAAATATCAGCAATGAACTACCCCATCCAGGGGGAAAAATGGTGATATGTTGCACGGATGAAGTATCTTCAATAATTTGTCGTCGTTTTAATAATTCTTTGGATTTGAAAAAAGCAACTAGTAATAAACCAAGACTGGCAACAACAACCAACCAAAAATAATCGGGGTGAATCAATAAATTTAATTTCCCAGTTGCCCAGTATTGCAACATCAAAATGCCCCAAGCCGTAATTGCTAGGACATCAAGCCAAGGCATAATTGTTTTAGATTTTTTATTTTTTCTAGCTGATGTGGGAGTCATTACTAAAAGAGTTGTGAGTTATGAATTATGAACTATCGAGTTATAGCTTGTGATTTATGAGTTATTAGCTATGTATTAATGAGCCATGGGTTATGAGTTATAGCCTATTTTATTCACTCCTAATTCCTAATTCCTAACTCCTAATTCCTAACTATTTTTACAACACGTGCAAATTCAAAAATAATGTAAACAAAAATGTCAATAGCCCTGCAAGCATGAATAAATAAAATAAAGCGCGTGGTTTAAAAATCGATAACATCAAACCTACACCCTTAATATCAACCATTGGTCCAAATATTAGAAATGCTAGCAGCGAACCACTAGTAAACGCAGAAGCAAATGATAGTGCAAAAAATGAATCGACAGTTGAACAAATCGAGACAACAACAGCCAACACTAACATTGCCACAATTGAACTTACAGGACCAGCACCCAAGCTTAAGATTAAATCACGAGGGGCAAGTACTTGGATAGCGGCTGCAACTGCACTACCCAATACCATAACTGCACCTAATTCGCGCAATTCCTGAATGATATTATCAAGTATTAACTGCCATTTTCCCGACATCGGTTTACTAGATAGTGAAAGCGTAGCTGCCGCATTTGCTGCATCTTGATCGATGCGAGTGATTTGACTGCCACGTTTACCACCCAACCAATAGCTACCAGATTGTAACAAAGTCGAACTTGTTTGCATTTGAGTTTGCGATCGCATTCCACCGCGACCCTGAGATTCTGCTGACACAGGTGGATTAAACTTGAGGTATCGTGCGATCGCGGGTTGAACGATTGGTGTTAAATCCTTTTGAAAACTGAACACAAAGCCTACTGTTGTGGCAATAATCAGCGAAAACACCACACGTAACACCACGATTTCTGGTTGATCGCGAAAAGCTGTCCAAGTTGACCAAATCACAATCGGGTTAATCGTTGGTGCAGCTAGCAAAAAACCAATCGCAACTGGTGTCGATACACCTTGCATCAGCAAACGTCTTGCTACTGGAACATTTCCACATTCGCACACAGGAAACAAAAAGCCTACCAAACTGCCGACAAATGCCCCTAATAAAGGGTTTTTTGGCATTCTTTCAACTAGTTTGCGTTCGTCAACCATAAACAGCAGCAAACTGGAGAATAAAACCCCTAGCAGCAAAAATGGTATCGCCTCGACTAACAGACTGAGAAATATGGTAAAACCATTATTCAGTTGATTCATGGGCGTTGCCATCGAAAATTTAATGGTGTTGAGTTTTAAGGTTATGCCAAGTCATTCTATCGGAATGGGGATCAAAAGCAAGTAGAACACTAACCTAATTTTCAATTCCGGACACATAAGAGTAACAAAATGTAAAAAATACTGCAATTACCTGCAATCCTTCAAGATGGGTTCTTGCTTTCAAACATTTGTACCTCTCGGAACTACTTTTGGAATTAATGCTTAATTAACAATACCCATACTTACAGTAATTAAATTTATTTAAAAGCCTACTTTTACGCAATTTCATCAAGGATTTACCAATTTTTCATCATCTAGAAATTTTTATCCACAACATAACGATTATCAATATTTAAAAATAATCCACAAATCATCCACAAATCCCCCGTAGAGACGTTCCACCGGAACGTCTCAGTATATGTATAGATAAATGGAGTTATGTTCCCTCTCTCCCTCACACCCTAATTCCCCATTTTCCACATACCGATTCATCAAAAATTGAAATAGCCTGGAAGTGTTAACTTAGTGGTTAGCAAACTTTACATAGTAATCCGTAACTAAAAAGCTCAGGTTTCCAGTGCAACAAGAATTTTTGTCGGAAATATCAAAACCATCTTTATCCGAAGGTAATAAAAGCGACCTCGGTATCGAATCTACGCTTCAGGAATTGTCGCTATACACATTTGAGGTGGAGACAAATTGCACTGGTGCGGAAGTGGCAAAATTATTTGAAAAGAACCCGCTTTTACCTGGAGTCATCTTGCAGGAAGCGGGTAAATATGTGGGAATGATTTCCCGACGGCAATTATTAGAGTTTTTAATTCGTCCATTTGGCAAAGAAGTATTCTTTGAGCAACCTTTAAGTATTCTCCACAGTTACACTCGGATGGGAATTTTAACGTTGCCAGATACAACTCCTATTTTAGCGGCGATGCAATTGTCGTTAAGACGTTCTCCCGAACTTTTAGGTGAACCAATTGTCATCAAGACTTTACCTGACACATATAGGTTGCTGGATGTGCATGAATTAAATATTGCCTCGTGGCAAATTCGCGGAATTGAGACGCAAGTACGCTATGAACGCAGTCAAGCGCAAATTATTCAAAATGATAAAATGGCAAGTCTGGGACGCTTGGTTGATGGGGTTGCCCACGAAATTCTCGATCCAGTAAATTTTATTTGGGGTAATTTAACTCACCTTTCTAACTACAGCCAAGATTTGATGAGATTAGTGACTGCTTACATGCAAGAATACCCCGATGCTTCCGCAGAAATTAATACTATAAAAGAAGATATTGAATTTGATTTTTTAGACCAAGATTTAAGTAAGTCGCTGGCAAGTATTCGGACTGGTGCGGAAAGATTAAAAAAGCTCGTTAATAGTTTACAAAATTTTTGCCATATTGACACTGTATACCCTAAACCTGTTGATTTACATGTTTGTCTTGATAGTATTATTTTATTGATTAATAGTCGAATTAAAGGTGAAATTGTAATTGTGAGAAATTACGGTTTTTTACCTCCCGTATATTGCTTTTTAGGGCAGCTAAATCAAGTTTTTATGAATATCTTAAGCCGTGCTGTTGATGCTTTGCTGAATGAAGCAATTAGGCAACAGTACAATTTGGAGAATTTAGACATAATCGTTGACGACCAAAAACCGCAAATTGAAATTACAACCGAAGTAATTACCCAATTTTCTACAACTTCATCTACAGTTTCCAATATGGGAGATTCGCGCTGGGTTTCCATTCGCATTCAAGATAATGGTGCGGGAATGTCCGAAGAACAGCTTCAGCAAATTACCGAGTCTTTTTCTACGGGGAAACGTGCAGATAAAGAAACTAGTCTCGAAGCAACTTATCGAATTGTGACAGCTAGACATGGAGGTAAATTAAATTTGCGATCGCAGCTTGGAAAAGGTACGGAATTCGAGATTTTATTACCTTTAGTTTAATTGGGGATTGGGCATTGGGGTATTGGGTTGGGTCGATTGGGCATTGGGTATTGGGATTTTGGAATGGGATGGTGTACGTTAGTT
>JAAUPE010000201.1 GCA_012034595.1 Calothrix sp. CSU_2_0
TCATAAACATTATTCGTATGATTTCAAATCCAAGTTAGTAGTAATAATCTTTTCTTTGCAAAAGAAAAGTTTGTAATAAATATTTCCCTACCTTTATAACGACTTCCTTTCTTCGCTACAGTTTCTTTTTTTATCCCGTCTTTTATTTCCTTAGTTCGTTTTTGGTCATCAGTTCTATTAATAGTATAATTCCATTCTTTTTCATGAATTAATTTAGCCCAAGAATAAAGCTCTTGAATTTCAGGACTATTATCATAAGTTAATAAAAATTTGAATTTATGACTTGAATATTTTAAAATATTAGAAAGTCGATAGTGGCATTCACGAGAGAATGAGTGATTATAAAATTTATCTTGGTCAGCATTAAAATATGGTGGGTCTATAAACAAAAAAGAATTATCTTCAACTTGTTGTATAACTTCTTCAAAATCTAACTGAGTTAGTCTGACATTTTGTAATTTGTGTGAAGTTCTTAGTATATTTCGACCCCAATTTTCTGGTCGCATACTATATTTATCTCCATATCCCCAGTAACAATTTTTCATATTCATAATCCCTGAATATGATGTTCTATTTAAGTAATACCATCTTATTGCTCTTTCTAAAGGATTGCTAGGAATAAAAATATTCTTATAAAAACTGTGCCTTTCCTTTGTGGCTATTTCATTTTTTAACGCATCAATTAACTTCTCTGGATAGTCACGAATAAATAAATAAACATTAACTAAGTCTTCATCAATATCATTAAGCCAATTTACTTTAACTTTATCTTTAGCAAAAAAAATAGAAGCTCCACCAGCAAATGGTTCAACGTAACTTAAGTGTTGAGGAACATACTCTAGTATAAGTTTTCTTGCGTAAAATTTACCGCCAGCATATCGAAAAGGCGAGTTAACAGCTTGATTCATTATGGTAAATGCTAACTATAGTATGTAATAATATCAAAATATGCAAACAGTTCTAAATATTTTTTGTATTTCTAAGAATTTTCAGCTCATGCGAATATACAACTTATTAAATTATTAGTAAAGATTAGCTATTTTTTGATGCTTCTTATCCTTACTAATCGTGAAATTATGCAAATAGCACAAAGAGGTGGGAGCTTAGATTTTATTAATGACAAACCTGATTTATACACGCTTGAATATGAGTAATTTGTGTAGCCTATAATTCTTAAACGCGAATAGAATGCGATCGCACCCAATCCTAACTACGAGTTATTTTTTTCCCTTTCTTAACGTGTTTTGCTTGAGAAACGGCAACCTTCGACTCAATCTGCTGTATTGCTGCTTGCCAAACTTCATAACCATTGAGACTCAGGTGTAACCCATCGGTGGTTAAATCTGGGCGTAAGTTACCTTGAAAATCTACAAACCAATTATGGATATTTAGATAATTTGCACCTTCATCCTTGGCAACTATGGCAATTCGTTGGTTAATTTTGCGGATACGGTTATTGGAAATTTTTGGCAAGCGGGTTGGTAAAATTGATTGCACGATGATTTGGGTGAGGGGATGGTCTTCCCGTAGGCGACGGATAATTCTACGGTGATTACGTAAAATAACTTCGTCGGAAGCACCCGAACGTAAATCGTTAATACCAGCCATTACATAAATTACATCAGGTCGCGTCTTAGAAAACATTGTTAATCTTTTGAGTACACCTGTGGAAGTATCACCAGAAATACCTTGGTTTAACCATAATTTTCCAGAGGGTAATTTATCCTTGGGAAACCACATACTCAGGGAATCCCCCACCATAATACTGAGACGGTTCGTTCCTTGACCGTCAACCATTGCCCGTGCTTCTAAAGCTAACAAACTTTTCCAATCTTCGTAAGTCAACTTGCTCTTATTGCTAGCAAGTTTGTCGCGCGTTGTTTGGTTGGCAAGTCGAGTATAAATTTGTCCCAACCGCAATGCAGCTAATCGTTGATAATAAAGCTGCTTTCCTGATACGGGTTGGTAATTAATTCCTTGCTGAATGGTGTTTAAATAAGCTGGTGTAGCGGATATAGTCGGTGTAACTGGTGCTTGTTCTTGGCTACTAAATTCGGGTGCAGTGGTTTCATTTTCCGGTGCAACTGATGAATCAGCAGGATTATCGCGATTGCTAAGTTCTGCCCTTAGTTGTTGGGGTTGGGAGTTGATTTTGACACTCCAGGGAATCGGAGAGTTTTCTGTTGGGACAATCGATAATTGAGGTAAAGCTGAAGTTGGTACTGCCAATCCTGTCAACACTCCCGCTGCCAACAGATAAACATCCTTCATCGCTTTATCTCTCCTTAAAATCACATATTCCCTAATCTCAGCCACAACAGACCATTTTCAGGAAATTTCTACGGTTACTAAGTTATTTATTTACACTATCCCCACTCGTAAAACTTGCCATCTAGGCAACATTTTACGAACTCTTCGCAAAAATATTGACTTTGTCAATAGTTTGTGTAATTTGCTGCCAAGCATCATCGGATAATGCGGATTTAATCAAGATTAGCACTTTACACCACTCAATGAAATCATCATCGGAAAAAGTTTTTTGTATTTGCTCGATGTAAAAATTTTGCCACCATTCTGGCGCATATCTACTGTTCCAACGTTTACGCCAACGTCTACGCCAACGCCAAAAAACTTGGGAAAATTCCGTACCTACCGATGGTGGAGGGGGAAAATCTGCATAACTGACAAATCGGCTGAGATTGGTGGCATGGATGTAGACTACGTGTCTGTAGCAGTCTATGCGCTTGATTTGCTCGATGTCAATGCCATACATGAGTGCAACTGCTTCTTCAGTCACAAACCGTGCTAGTGGGTGTAGTAACGGCGATTTATAGCTGATTTTTGATGAACGAATCGAGGGTGCTTTTACCCATGTTGTTGCTGGCATGGTAGATGAAGTCCCTGTTTTGAAGGGAATTGTGGCGATATTTGCAAAGGTTTTGACAAATTAGCACTTATATGTTTAGTTAAACATGTGCGAATCAGTAAAAAAATAGCTTTTTAGAAAACCTATTTTTTCGAGATTCAATTATTAAACGCTAAAAGGGTATCACTTGCCAAGTAGATTGCGAAAATATGCTGAAATTTGTGATAATCCGCAATAAATTCAGCCAATTTAAAATCTGAACAATACGCGATACAAAAGAAAATAAATATGATATGTCGTATCTCTATAAATGTTCTGTGTCTGCTGCGTTAGCTTCGCTATCCGCAGGAATAGCTTCTGCAAATTCTCCACTAAACCGATAGCGACTGCCAATTACATAATCTTCATTTAACTCAAAAGCTAACCAATGTCTTTGCAATTTTTCGGCAACAAAACCTGTAGTATTGGAACCAGCAAAAGGGTCTAATACGATATCTCCTGCATCTGTCAAAAACTTGACAAAGAACTCTGCGAATCCTGGGGGAAAACGGGCTGGATGGGGTTTGATGCCTGCTTGTTGACAGCGTTTTAAATATGGGGTATTTGATTCAGTATTCGCAATTTCTAATAAATTTGCGGGAATTGCTCCCTGATTATCTTTTTGGAATTTGTGAGAAATATCGTGACCACTTGGACGTAGTTTTGCTTGATACCCTTTTTGAGTAAATGCTTCATACTCTCGCTGTATGGTTTCAAAACTTGGCGATTATCAGCTTTGGGATTTGGTGTTTTTGATAACCACCACACAACATTTACTGAGTCTTTAACGCGAATTCTTCTAACTGTCACCCATTCTGCGGGGGTTGGTAATCGAGCTGGATTGTAATGAAAGAAATCCTGTGCCAGATAAAAGCCTAATTCTTTACATAGTCTCACTAATAATTCGTATTGATAGATACTGCGTGTCGGATTTCCGGGTAGATAAGCACCACCTAAATCTAAGACAAAAGAGCCGTTTTCTCTGAGGACTCGGTGAAATTCTTTGGCAAAAGGTAGGAACCATTCGATGTATTTTTCTGCACATTCATTACCGTATTCTTTTTTGCGAGTGAGGGCAAAGGGAGGTGAGGTAAGGATTAAGTTAATAGTATTTTCGGGAATATCTTTAATTAGCTCTAAACTGTCACCCAAGTAGATTGAGCCGTAATTTTGGGTGTAGTAGGGATGAAGTTTAAGTGCTGGTTGTGGAGGTGTGCGATCGCTTTTCAAGATGGTAAAAATGAAGGTTAGCGGACTCGTAGCTTGCTTCTGCGGAGCAGTACCGCTTACATCCTGCTTGCAAAGCAGGCGCTCTACCAACTGAGCTAAACCCCCGCGAGATATAATCTGTAATTAAGATATTAGCTGATATTGTTCTATTTAGGAAGAGGTATAAGAAAAGATGACTCTGGTAGTGGCTGCGTTTTATAAATTTATTAAACTGCCAGATTTTGCCGAGATGCAGAACCCTTTGCTATCGTTTTGCCTAATTCAAGGAATTAAAGGGACGATTTTGTTGGCAGAGGAGGGAATTAATGGGACTATAGCAGGTTCACGGCAAGGTATTGATGCGGTTTTAGCTTATTTGCGCTCCGATTCTCGTTTGCTTGATTTGGAACATAAGGAATCATCAACTCAGTCAGCAGCATTTGCACGGATGAAGGTGCGTTTGAAAAAAGAAATTGTAACTTTAGGTTTACCAGAAGTTAACCCCACAGAACAGGTGGGAACCTATGTTGATGCTCAAGATTGGAATGCGATCGCATCTGACCCTGATGTTGTTATTATTGATACTCGCAATGATTATGAAGTCAAAATCGGTACGTTTAAAAATGCTGTAAATCCAAACACCCATTCTTTCCGCGATTTTCCCGAATATGTCAGACAAAATCTCGATCCGCAAAAGCATAAAAAAGTTGCAATGTTTTGTACGGGGGGAATTCGTTGCGAAAAAGCTTCTTCGTTTATGCTTTCCCAAGGTTTTCCAGAGGTATATCACCTTAAAGGGGGGATTCTCAAATATTTAGAGGAAGTACCCCAGGAAGAAAGTATTTGGCAAGGTGAATGTTTTGTTTTTGATGAACGTATTGCTGTTCAACATGGATTAGAGCAGGGAACTTATGATATGTGTGTGGGTTGCGGACATCCTATCGATGAGGAAGATAAGTTTTCTCCCCATTACGAAGCTGGTATTTGCTGTCCTTATTGTTATGAAACTTTGACGGATGATAAACGTGGAAGATTGGAGGAGAAAAAAGACAGACTCAATTGAAAGGGTAACGGGATAGTTAGTTTGAAAGCTTCATTGCTAGCATCAAACCATCAGCAATCGGAACTAAACTCATATTTACCCGGTTATCTTGATGGATTTTGGCATTTAATGCCCGTATCTTCTTGGTACGATTGTCTTGTGTCTCTTCTGGCTCTGCGATTCTTCCCGACCACAAAACATTATCGATCGCAATTAATCCACCGGGACGCACTAATTTTAAACAATATTCGTAATATTCGTCATAACCGCTTTTATCTGCATCGATGAAGGCAAAATCAAAAGTTTCTGTTTCCCCCTCGGCAATTAATTTATCTAAGGTTTCCCCAGCAGGAGCTATGTGTAAATCAATTTTGTGGGCTATACCTGCTTCTTGCCAGTAACGACGGGCTATTTGGGTGTATTCATCGCTGACATCGCAGGCTACTATTTTACCGTCGGCAGGTAGTGCTAATGCGGTGACGAGGGAACTGTAGCCAGTAAATACACCGATTTCTAAAGTCTTTTTTGCACCAATTAATTGCACCAATAAGCTCATGAATTGTCCTTGTTCTGGTGCTATTTGCATCATTGCCATTGGGTGCTGTGCTGTTTCTTGACGTAGTTTGGTGAGTATTTCGGGTTCTCTTACGGAGGTGGAGAGGAGATATTCGTGAAGGTTTTTTTCGAGTCCAAGGGTTTTATTTGACATGTTGTGGGGATTATCCTAAGTGTTTGATTTTATTTTTAAGAACAGAGGAATATGGAGGGTTACAGGTAGTTTCGGGTAGATTCAGTAGATTTTTTTATGTCACGCAGAGGCGCAGAGGCGCGGAGAAGAGTGTATATCTATTTTAATTCCTAATTCCTAATTTCTAATTCCTGATTCCTAATTCCTGATTCCTAATTCCTAATTTTTACTGTGGATATTACGGAATAGTTATCTTTGGATGATGTGTGGGAATACTAAGTGGAGTTAGTTTTGGGATGTGACTATGCGATACTTGCTTTATGCGATCGCTTTCTTAATACTCTACAAATCATTTTCTCAATATCCGAAATACCAAATGGAATGTGAGGAGAAAGTTCCTAAGTATTTACGGGAGGTTTTTGAAGTTGCGATCGCGGAATTTAATGCGATCGGTTTTCGGCAATGTGGATATTTACAGGTGACATCAACAGTTGAAATCGAAGCTCCGACATTAGAAACATTTTTGTATAATTCTTTGTGTGAAACGTATGTAATTATTGGTATTCGTTATTCAGCCAAACCTGATGATTTATTCAAAATTGAATTTTATACGTTTTTTGAAGATGAAAGTTTGTTGCTGACGACAAATAGTAAAGCTGATGGGGTAATTGATGGAACTCCCGATTTAATTATTCAAGATGCTTACATGACACATATATCAACACAGTGGCATCTTCACGAAAATAAGCTCAAACAATTGGCGAATTTAAAACAGACATCTCAGATTATGCCAGGTGAATTTTCCAAGGTATTACAAACACATGGCAAAAAATATATCGATTTTTTAGTTAGTATTGGAAGTTTACGACAAGTAACAAAAAAGAATTTATTTCAGTTTAATTTAATGACTGCATGGCAACTTGCGAAAAAGATAACACATGGGGTAATTAAAACTTCGCAAATTGAGAAAAGGCAGCACACAGATAATCCAGGAATAAAAGTTAATGTTCCTGTAGAGTTAGAAATAGAAATATTTGAACGGATAGAAAAGTCAAATCAGGTAATTTTTGGTAGTAATTTGCGCGCATTATTACTATTACTTAGTTTCACTTTGTTTATGATATCTTACATGCAGATATTTGAGGCACATAGTTTAGTCATCTTTGCCTTTACTATTCTGTTGCATGAAGCTGGACATGTAATTGCGATGAAAATATGTGGATATCGCGACACTTCAATTTTATTTTTACCTTTTCTTGGTGCTGTTGCGACTGCAAGGGAAAAATATGATGCTACACTTGTTCAAAATATATTTGTATTGTTAGCTGGACCTTTGCCAGGGTTAATGCTTGGGATATTTTTAGGTTTAACGTATGCAAGTAGTAGTAATCTATTTTGGATTAAAGAAGCTGCTTGGATGTTGATTAGTTTAAATCTGATCAATTTAATGCCTATTTACCCTCTTGATGGTGGTAAGATTGCTAATTTACTAATTTTTTCTAAGTTTGCTTATAGTGACATTATATTTAGATTATTGGGTTTGTTTATATTAGGATTGTTTGCTGTTTGGCAACCAATATTAATAGTATTTTTAATTTTGAATACCCTCAGTTTACCCTCTATTTTTCGATTAGCTAAAATAAGTTCAAAATTCAAACAGTTTCTGAAAAATAATCCTCAGACAACTTCAGAAAATATACTTTATCGGATTTTTGAATATGTTAATAAATATGCTAATAAATCTGATAATAAGTTATTTGTGAATGGGAAATACTCTTTAGTAAAAGATTTATTGCTACGTTATAACGAATCTATAAGTCAGCCAATTAAGCGATTAAGTCTAGCAATTATTTATTCACTTAGTCTCTTTGGAGGATTAATTGGAGGATTATTTGCACTTTTCCCATTTTCCACATCATTAATTGTGGAGATTCCCCACATATTTGAAAATTCTACACAACAACAAAAACACGAACTTGAAAAAGTTACAGCAGTATTAGTAAAGAATCCCGACTATGTTGATGGGTATATAAAAAGGGCAAAAATCAGCCAAAATTTGCGAGATTATCGGAATGCTTTAGCAGATTACGATCGCATTCTCCGCTTACAACCTTATCAAACGCAGTATAGACTTAATCGTGCCAGTTTACATGCCCAACTCGGTAATATTCAAGCCGAGATTGAAGATTATAACTACTTGTTAAGTCTAAATCCTCAATCTCCAAGAATCTATCAACAACGAGCATTAGCAAGAATGCGATCGCATGATTATTTAGGTGCAATTAATGACTATAGTAGTTTGATTAAATTAAAACCATTGCAATCTGAAAATTATATTAGTCGTGGTTACGCATACCTAAAAATACAAGATTATCCAGGTGCATTGGTGGATGCGAGTGAAGCTATTAAACTCGATCCACAGCAACATAATAGTTATAAATTACGAAGTGAAGCTCGTCGTCATTTAGGTGATAATTTAGGTGCAGATGCCGATGAAAAGCAAGCATTAGCACTAGAGAAAGTTTGGGAAGAAACAAGTGAATATTAGTAGGGGTAAACGGCTGTTTACCCAGTTTTAATAAGGTTGTTTATCCAGCTTTAATAAGGTTGTTTATCCAGTTTTAATAAGGTTGTTTACCCAGCTTTAATAAGGCTGTTTACCCAGTTTTAATAAGGTTGTTTATCCAGTTTTAATAAGATTGTTTACCCAGCTTTAATGAAAAATTTAATAATGACTTACTTTTTTAAAAATATATTTTTTTATATTGGATTACTTAATTAAACTATAGGATTAGGGCGAACAACCGTTCGCCCCTACATTAACTAACTATTTCATCATACCTGTTTCATGAGCCATTTTTTGTTGCTCTTCACTTTTAGCAGACTTGAACTTTGTCGCCATTTGTTCGCTTTGTTCGGTACTAAAATTATTACGAATTGCCGCAAACATTGTACTTTCTTCTTGACGAATATGGTCGCCAACAGCATCCATTATTTCTCTTACTTTTTCCTTAAATTGAGGAGAAGACACATTAATAGCTTTAGCTTGGTCTAACAACACACGCAATTCAGCTTGCTCATCATACAATTCTTGGGTATCTCTATCACCATAGAAAGGACGAACTGTAGGATATACAACTTTTTCTTCCGCAATTGAATGTACGAGTAAATCTTTATAGATTTGACCGAAATATTCTTGGATTTTTTGTGAGTCGTTAGTAGCTAAAAGTTGGGTGAATAAAGTATTTACTTTATTGTGGTCAAGACGAATCAAGTCTTGAATATTCATGTCGCTTTTGTCGCTGCCTTGAGTGACAGCACTACCAAAAACACCACTCAAAGCTGCCATAGCATCCTGTACCCGTCCCCAGATACCTTGGTCAGCATCTTGTCCAGTCAATTCACGAACACCTAACACTTCCAAAACACCTTTAAGTTGTTCTTGGTGAGCGCGATTTTCAAAGTTGACAGTGTTCAAAGGTCCAATTGCCATCATCACATCAGCACCGACTTTTTGTGCAGCTTTGTGAATGGTTAAACCAGTCATTACTTGCTGGTGTTTCAAAAGTTCATGTTGGAACACTTTTTCATACAAGCTGAGTTCCGAACCCTGCATTAACTTTCTAACGGTTTCAACCATTTGATTAACAGGTTTTTCGGGTTGTGACTGAATGCCATATTGGACAATCACAGTATCCAAAACACCCATATTCTTCTGGTCATCATCGAGCATTTTCCGGAAGCGATCGCTAATTTCGGAATCAGTTGTTTGTTGTAAAAATAATTGCTCGTTATCAATCAGCAATTGTTGAACCAATTTCATATCTGCTAACTTCATCGCAATTGCAGAGCGCTTGGTATCATCTAATGTAGCAACCATTCTTTGTTCTCCTCTGAAAAGGTTTTGTATAATCCTCAATCTCAGGTTGCCACACACCATAAAAAGGTTTCATCTGACTTTTGAACGATTAGATTAAAACTCAAGGTATAAATCATCTTTTAAAAGTCTTTGAACAAGTAATTCAACAGATATATTTATACTTTAGATAGAGATTAACTCTAATTTTCCTCTACCAGTAGATAGATAAAAATAAAATTTTAATTATTAACAATAAACAGCAGAATCAATAAAAACAGGAGAAGCAGTCTGGATGCCGGAAAATCAAGGATTAGGCGAACAGGCATTAAATAAAGCTGCCGAAATTGGTATATCAAGCCAATTAGATGAAGTTGAAAATTTAGATGTTAATCTTAAAACAGACCCTCTAAATCTCTTGTAAGGTCAAGTTGAGACGGTTAAAATCGCAGGTGAAGGCTTGGTAATGCAGCAAAGTCTTCGTGTTGATGAACTGCAAATGCAAATAAATAATGTTGCTATTAATCCTTTGAGTGCAGCATTTGGAAAGATTGAGTTAACAAAGCCTGCACAAGGTCAAATTAGAGTAATTTTGACTGAAGCTGATATAAATAATGCTTTCAATTCTGATTATATCCGCGACAAATTACAGAGCCAACCAATTAATCTCAATGGGGAGACTGTAGAAATTCTCTTTGAACAGATAAATTTTCATTTACCTGGTAATAATCAAGTCTCTCTAAATGCATCATTACGATTAGATGGGAACAGTCAATTTCCAAAAAATGAAGTTCAAAAAATAGCCTTTTCTGCTGTACCTATTGTTAGCAGTAATGGAAGGAAAATCAGTTTGGAAAAAGTTGAATATGCTGAAGGTGAAGAAATATCACCTCATCTTACAGAAGCATTAGTTAACACTACTAGCGATATTCTCGATTTAAATAATTTTGATTTAGAAGGGATAGATTTTAAAGTCAATCATTTAAGTGCAGAAGTTGGTAAGTTGATTATTTCTGCTCAAGCTTACGTCGAGCAAATTACTTCGATGCAATAAAGTTCTAAATTTTACTCAAGAACAACTCACTATTAACCATTAATCACAAACTACACTATCCTTAAGACAAATTTAAGAGGATTTAAATTGCTGAACGATTATTTAGGCAGTCGAAATCAAGTCGAGAACAGAAAAGTTAATAAAAAGTTACATTTTTAACTTTCTGCTAAATATTTTTTGCCTATTCTTAAAGCTGTCCAAACAAACTAAAAGCTTTATAGGTAATCCTCTTTTTGCCCATTGCGATCGCGATGGGTTTTTTTTAGTTATTTTTCTAGTTATCAGAATAAAATTATGCAAATATTAACCTATGCAAATCCGAGTCAAGGTTAAACCCAATTCTCAAATACCAAAAATAATTGAAGCAGAAGATAGCAGTCTCACCATATACCTGAAATCACCCCCAATTGACGGCAAAGCAAACCAGGAACTAATTAAAGTTCTGGCAGAAAGATTCAACGTGCCAAAATCCAGTGTCACAATCAAGTCAGGTTTATCATCACGACAAAAGGTAGTGGAAATAGATACTGGGGATTAGACAAAAGCAAAGGAATCCCCAATCCCCAATCCCCAATCCCAATCCCCAATCCCCAAT
>JAAUPE010000005.1 GCA_012034595.1 Calothrix sp. CSU_2_0
TTTAAACGGCTGTGCCAATATACTTCGCAAAGTAGCGAGAACACTAAACATTGATTTGGCTGAACTCGGTAAGGGGACTTTGACGACCCCAGTCAGGTTGCGGATTTGGGATATTAGTAGGCGGGTTGACCGTACCATTGTAACCCAATCCAATTTACTTAGAACAGAATCCTCGCCTTTATAAGGCGGGGTTCGTCAATTAATTTAAATATTGCTCACAATTAGATATGATAAAAATCTGTATACTAAAAATACCTGTTTCCTGTTAGGGCACAAAATTATTGCGGCTAATCGAATTATACGTGAATCCCTGATAGGGATTGGAATACTATACATATAATCTGGTCGTTTATTATATATTGAGTGAATTATCCTGCTCCTTCTTCACAAGTTGACCCTAGCGTCATATTCCCGTTTGAACTCGACACATTCCAACTCGAAGCGATCGCATCTCTCAATGGCGGTTCTTCAGTAGTCGTTTGTGCCCCTACAGGTTCCGGTAAAACCCTAATTGGCGAATATGCCATCTATCGCGCCCTCGCCAGGGGAAAGCGAGTATTCTATACTACACCGCTCAAAGCTCTCTCGAACCAAAAACTGCGGGATTTCCGCGATAATTTTGGTTATGACCAAGTGGGACTTTTAACGGGTGACGCTTCGATTAACCGCGATGCACCAATCTTGGTGATGACTACGGAAATTTTCCGCAATATGCTCTATGGAACCCCCATCGGACAAGTTGGCATCTCGTTGGTCGATGTCGATGCGGTGGTACTTGATGAATGTCATTACATGAACGATCGCCAGCGCGGTACGGTATGGGAAGAGTCGATTATTTACTGTCCCCGTGAAGTTCAACTGGTTGCCCTCTCAGCAACGGTTGATAATAGCGACCAACTCACCGATTGGCTCAACCAAGTCCACGGACCCACCGATCTAATTTACTCCGATTTCCGTCCAGTGCCTCTGGAATTTCACTTTGGGAATACCAAGGGTTTATTTCCTCTACTCAATGAGACAAATACCAAAATAAACTCTCGTTTGGTGCAAAATCGCAAACGCAAAGGTGAGGGGGATAAGGGTAGAGGTAGACCGGAAGCTCCCAGTATTAGCACCATTGTCAGCCAACTTCAGCAGCGCGATATGCTACCAGCAATTTACTTTATCTTCAGCCGTCGGGGTTGCGATAAAGCGGTGGTAGAAATGGGGGATATTTGGCTTGTCAATCCTGATGAAGCTTACCAGTTGCGGGTACAAATCGATGAATTTTTAACTCGCAACCCTGAAGCTGGTCGTTCCGGACAAATTGCCCCTTTGTATCGAGGGATTGCTGCACACCATGCAGGGATTCTCCCAGCTTGGAAAGCGTTGGTTGAAGAATTATTTCAACAAGGTTTAATTAAGGTTGTTTTTGCAACCGAAACCCTGGCAGCAGGGATAAATATGCCAGCACGGACAACCGTAATTTCTAGCCTTTCCAAGCGTACCGATACGGGACACCGCTTACTCAATGCTTCGGAATTCCTGCAAATGGCAGGACGTGCCGGAAGGAGGGGAATGGACGAGCAAGGGTATGTGGTGACTTTGCAAACTCCGTTTGAAGGTGCAAAGGAAGCGGCTTATTTGGCGACATCGAAGGCTGACCCGTTAGTTAGTCAGTTTACGCCAAGTTTTGGCATGGTTTTAAATTTGTTGCAAACCCACACCCTCGAACAAGCGAAGGAACTGATTGAGCGCAGTTTTGGGCAATATTTGGCAAATTTCCACCTACGTCCGCAATACGAGCATGTGGAAGAGTTGCAGAAGATGTTGGGGGATACTCAGGCACAAATAGATGCAATTGACGAGAAGGACATCCAAACTTATGAAAAATTGCGACAGCGATTAAAATCCGAGCGTCAGTTATTAAAAACCCTGCAAGAGCAAGCACAGTCAACCCGACAAGAAGAGTTGGGGATGATGATTGGGTTTGCGATTACCGGGACTTTACTGAGCTTGAAAGGTAAAAATATTACTGTAGCAACACCAATTCCCGCAGTCTTGGTTGGGAAGTCTCAGGGTTCGGGAACATCTCCCTATTTGGTATGTTTGGGTCGGGATAATCGTTGGTATGTGGCAACAACCGCAGATGTTGTTGATTTGTATGGTGAATTGCCACGTTTGGATTTATCCCCGAATCTACTTCCACCTACCTCCATGTCAATCAAACCCGGACAATCGCGACGGGGAGATGAAGAAACAAGTGCGATCGCAGCGCAAATTCCCGAATCAGAATTATCTACCTATTTAGCACCGGAAGTTTCCGAACAACTAGCCCGTGTCACCGCAGTGCAAGCGCAAATTGAAACACACCCATTACACCAAGCGGGGAATGTGGCTGTTGTGTTTAAGCGAAAAGCCCGTGCAGGCGAAATTGCTGGGGAACTTGCAGAATTGCAGGCTTATGTTGAGCAGCAATCGCAACGTTATTGGGGGGAGTTTGTAAATTTAATTGAGATTTTGCAGTACTTCCAATGTCTAGATAATTTGGTGCCGACGCAATTAGGGCAAATAGCAGCCGCAATTCGGGGTGAAAATGAATTATGGTTGGGTTTGGCACTATCTAGCAGAGAACTCGATCATCTCGATCCCCATCATTTAAGTGCAGTTGTTGCTGCATTGGTTACGGAAACACCTCGTCCTGATAGCTTTGTCAAGTTTGATTTATCGAAAGAAGCTGATGACGCTTGGTCGAGGTTGCGAAATATTCGGCGATCGCTACTCAAGGTGCAGTATCGCCATGGTGTTGCCCTACCTGTGGGTTTGGAAAATCGCTATATTAATTTGACTGCTATTGTCGAACAATGGGCTTTGGGGGTGGAATGGGTCGAACTTTGCGAAAATACGAGTTTGGATGAGGGTGATGTGGTGCGAATTTTGCGTCGTACCCTCGATTTACTCTCGCAAATTCCCCACGTTCCTTACCTACCAGACGCTTTATATAAAAATGCCCGTCGGGCAATGCAGTTAATCGATCGGTTTCCTGTTAATGAAGTGGTTGAATAGGGGGATTGGGGATTGGGGATTGGGCATTGGGGATTATGTCTCTATTTATTGTTCTTATTTTTATTTTCTATGCGCTATGTCCGATGCGCCATGCCCAATTACAATACCGAAATAATACATTGAGGAGAGGATTGAGTTTAGATAGACCCTTTAGAATGGATAAGTGTAGCTGAATCTTAATTAAAATTAATCTATGTCATTTTTAGCGGCGATCGCAGTTTTAGCTGTTTTAATCCTGGTTCACGAAGCGGGACATTTTATTGCAGCAAGGTCACAAGGTATTCATGTTAATCGCTTTTCGCTGGGTTTTGGTCCAGTGATTTGGAAGTATCAGGGTTCTGAAACTGAGTATGCTGTCCGTGCATTTCCATTGGGTGGTTTTGTCGGTTTCCCTGATGACGATCCAGACAGCAATATTCCTGCTGATGACCCAAATTTACTGCGTAACCGTCCAGTTTTAGACCGAGCAATTGTTATTAGTGCTGGTGTCATCGCTAATTTGATTTTTGCTTACCTGTTACTGGTGTTGCAACTGGGTATTATCGGTACACCGGAAATTCGGTACGAACCTGGTGCGATCGTGCAACCAGTGGATGAGCAATCTATTTCTTATCAAGCGGGAATCAGAAAGAATGACATTATTCTGGCTGCAAATAACAAACAGCTTCCTGCGTCTCTCGATTCTCAGCGCATTTTGACAGAAGAAATTCAAAATCACCCCAATCAAGAAATACAATTACAAATTAAGCGACAAGAACAATTAATCGATGTAAAAGTTACGCCGAAAGCTGATAAAGATGGCAAGGGTGTAATCGGTATCGGTTTATCCGCTAATGGAAAACCCGTTTTGTCCCCTAATGGCAAACCTGTTTACCGACGCGATCGCAATATTTCTGAAATTTTTAGTATATCCGCAAATAAGTTTCAGCAAATAGTTGTGGGCACATTTGGCGGATTTGGACAACTAATCACAAATTTTAGCGAAACTGCCGGACAGGTCGCCGGACCAGTCAAAATCGTCAAAATTGGCGCAAGCATAGCTCAAAATGATGCAGGCAATTTGTTCTTTTTTGGCGCGTTGATTAGTATCAATTTGGCTGTGATTAATATTTTGCCCCTACCAGCTTTGGATGGTGGACAATTAGCATTTTTGTTAATCGAAGGTTTGCGGGGTAAACCTTTACCAAACCGCATCCAAGAAGGTGTAATGCAAACTGGTTTAATGTTACTTTTGGGATTAGGAATTTTTCTGATTGTTAAAGAGGCGTTGTTTCAGTAAGCTACTCTAAGAAGCTACTTTTATAAGCGATCGCAGTGACCATTACCCGCACAAGATCATCACATAAATCATCTAATAAACAAAGAGCGCTCGAAGTTCTCGTGCGTCTTAAACGGTTTTATCCGGATGCTACTTGCTCTTTAGATTATTCCACCACCGTTCAATTGCTGGTAGCAACAATTCTTTCCGCCCAATGTACGGATGAGCGGGTGAATAAAGTAACACCAGCCTTATTCGCACGTTTTCCAGATGCACCGAGTATGGCAAATGCAGATTTGGCAGAAATCATGGAATTGGTGCGGACAACTGGCTTTTATCGCAATAAAGCGAAGAATATCCAAGGTGCTTGCAGAATGATTGTCCAAGATTTCGGTGGTCAAGTTCCAAATCGCATGGATGATTTATTAAAGTTGCCTGGAGTCGCCAGAAAAACGGCTAATGTTGTGCTGGCACATGCTTATGGAATCAACGCAGGTGTAACGGTTGATACTCATGTTAAGCGTTTGAGTAATCGTCTAGGGTTTACCGAACATGAAGATCCTATCCGCATCGAGCGGGATTTGATGAAATTGTTACCACAAGCTGACTGGGAAAATTGGTCAATTCGTCTGATTTATCACGGTAGGGCTGTTTGTAAAGCCAGAAATCCCAGTTGCGATCGCTGCGAGTTTGCCGATTTATGTCCATCGAATGGTCTAGGATAGGGGGTTGGGCATTGGGCATTGGGAATAAAAAATACTCTTATTTTGTTCCCCTTGCCTTGCTCTTAAGGGGGAATGCTACTAAGTTAAGACACAGATCAATCCTTAACCTGGAGACTGGGAAGCATTCCTTGGAGGTTCTACCTAGTCTGTTGACGGTTATACAAATTTGAAAAAACAACGCGACAGATAGATATTTGTAGAGACGTAGGAGTGCTAAGTCTCTACCGTTGAATGTGTTGCAATCATTATTTGAATTGGTATTAAATTTTCATGCAATATTCAGTCACATGACTTGTTCCTTATTTCTGGCAAGGAATACAAAGTTGGAACCAGTTATTATCAAGAGGCAGAGTTCTTCTGTCAGTACAATTCGCAATACTCGCTGTCGCGAGAAGCAAGCTACGCAATTCGCAATTAATGTCCACGGATGTAGCTTGCTTCCCCGTAGGGGTATCCGGGGGCTTGTAGTTTACTTCTCGCTCTGCGAGTACAATAGCATTGTTCCTAATTTATCCATACATAAATAAATTCAGGGGCTTGTACCATCAAGGAATAATTGGTCAACAGCCTAGATCGAGGGGGGTAATTACGAAATATTGGGGGAAAACAGATTTGTGCGTACATTGCACATTTATACTATCTAAGCGACACCCGTAAATAATTCACTAAATCCCTTAACAGGAATCTCCGACTTCGCGACTATCTCCACAATTTTATTACGTGAAGATGATTCCGTGAGCGCCTCAACACAAACTTGGGCGACTTTTTGTCGAGGAATGCTACCCTCAAACAAAGTATCAGCACTTTGCATCACAATTGAATCCGAGTTATCTTCATTTTTCAACCCACCAGGACGGACAATAGTATAAGTTAGTCCACTATTCTGGATATATTCCTCAGCTTTCTTTTTCCAAACCAAAAATCAGCCAAAATAGGTTGAGAGGGTGGAACAACTGTGAAGTACACAACGAGGAAACAAAGACAAAGTGTTCAATTCCTTTTGCTTTGGCTACATCCACCAGATTTTTTGAACCTTCAAAATCTACTTTATAAGGTCCAGTGGGGTCAAAACTCGGTTTCGCACCTGTTGCACATAGTAGTACAGTACTATCTCCGATTGCGGCTGCGAGTTCTGCGGGTTGCAAAACATCTCCTTGTACCAACTCGGCACTACTAGGAAGAATATCTCTAGCTTTGTCGATATCACGGACAAGCGCACGAACTGGAATATTACGCTTGGTTAGTTCTTCTACGATACGACGACCCGTTTCTCCTGTTGCACCTGCTACAAAAGCTTTCATTGTAAACGCTATCCTAAGAAATTAGTAATTATGGCTAAAAAAAGTAGTTTTTATCCCCGAAGTTTGCTAGAAAGAACATCTCCCTAGCAACTTCTCTCTCCGAAGTTTGCTAGAAAGAACATCTCCCTAGCAACTTCTCTCTGATAAACTGTTGAACTCGACGAAAGAATATGTGCTAATTGGTTCTGTTTATCTTATGGATTAGATGAAGTTTATTACATAATTTTAAGGTTTCTGTGAAAATAAGAAATTAACACGAAAAATTACCTCCAGCCTGGGAATTATTTAACTAAGGGAAAAGAAAAAGATACAGGAACGCACTTTATGCTATCAAGAGACCAGGAGTATCAAGCATTTGAAACCAACGAGCAGATTGTGTCTGTCACTTCCAGCCTTATAAACGCTGAAGATGTAATTCCAGACGCAAAATTGGCAACACCAGCAAAATTCTACGGACATTATAGCGATCGCATGGACATGTACGCGCCCGCTAGTACAGTCGCAAAATACTTAGATAGCCATAATGAATGGTTTGGACGTTGTGCTGAACCAATGAAAGTACAGCCGTTGGGTCAAAATGGTTATGCTTTGGTAATTGGTAAGTTTGGTTCGTTTAATTATGAAGTCGAACCGAAAATCGGTTTAGAACTTTTACCGCCAGAAGAAGGCGTGTATCGCATTCGCACAATTCCCATTCCCAACTACACACCACCTGGATACGATGTAGATTATCGTGCCCGAATGCAATTAGTCGAGAACCTTTCGGGAGATTTTTCGAGCGGTTCTAGTCATGTCACAGGAGTCGAATGGGAACTAGACTTAATCGTTTACATTCACTTCCCCAAATTTATCCACCGCTTACCCCAGTCTCTGATTCAAAATACTGGAGACAAATTGCTCAATCAGATTGTCCGTCAAGTTTCTCGTCGTTTAACACGCAAAGTTCAAGAAAATTTTCATCAGTCTATAGGCATAAATTTACCCAAAAAAGATAATTTTTAATGGGGATTGGGCAATGGGGATTGGGCATTGGGCATTGGGCATTGGGCATTGGGCATTGGGGAATTAACCACCAATTGCCCATTAAGCACTAAGCATTACTTAAGATTTTTTGAACGATTTGTACGCCAGTTATAGCCTGCCAGGTGAATAAACCCAATAGCGTAAAATTAAGCAGAATGTGGGTCATCCGTGCCCAATTTGCGCCTTTTTGCATGTATGGGGAAAGTGCAGCCGAAAGCGCGATCGCAATTGTCATTCCCAATCCAGCCAAAAGGTGGGGACCAACAAATAATTTGCCGTTATTAATATATGTGACAGCCATGCCTCCAACCGAACCAGTCACCATCAAACCTAAAAGTATTGAACCGATTTGGTAATGGCGAACGTTATAACGTCCCTTAATTAATTCTTTCTTCTCTTCTCCTTGAGCGCTGCGAGTGCGCTGGACTTGTAAACCCAGATAAGCTGCGTACAGCGAAACTGCTAATAAAGCCCACATCATTACCGGGTGCAAAAAGTTTAACCAGTACTTAATCGATGGTGATAGTTCCATAATTACCGTGTTCTCCCCTAATCTTAAATCTTAATAAAAATTAGCATAACTTTTTTTACATAATTCATTTTTACAAAATCTCAGGATGTTTTTGTCACCATGTCTTGAGAAAATGGGTAAGAGGTAAGAGTTAGGAGTTAGGAGTTAGGAGTGTTCCTAATACCCAATTCCCCATCCCCAATTCCCAATGCCCAATCCCCCATCCCCAATGCCCAATTCCCCAATTCCCCATCCTCCAATGACTAAAGACATGTTGCTGCTGTTGGCAGCGCAAAGTGGCGATATTAAGAAAGTTCAAATGCTCTTAGCTGCTGGAGCATCGGCAGATATTTACGATCGCAGTGGTACAACAGCGTTGATGTATGCTGCGAATTACGGGTATGTAGAAGTAGTGCGATCGCTCCTCAAAGCAGGTGCAAATATCAACTTACAACGACAGCAGTATGGTTTAACAGCTTTGATGCTAGCAGCCGCAGCGAATCAGTTGGATGTTGTCAAATTTTTGATTAACCAAGATGCCAATATTAACGCCACTAACGAAGATGGCAGTACGGCATTAATGGCGGCAACCCTCAAAGGACACACAGAAGTAGTAAGAGCGCTTCTAGCAGCAGGTGCAGATACAAATATTCAGGATAATGACGGTGATACAGCGCTATATTTAGCTGTCAAGCAGGGACGCAGCGATATTGTGAAATTTTTAGTCCAAGCAGGTGTAGAAATAAATTCCCAAGATGAAGAGGGGGAAAGCGCCTTAATGCTAGCAGCTGACCTGGGACATATTGAAATTACACAGGTATTGCTAGGGGCAGGAGCAGATATAAAACAGCAAAATCAAGATGGTAGTACGGCATTACTAGCAGCCGTAGCCGCCGGAAATAGCGCCATTTCATCACTACTACTCGCTCATGGTGCAAATATAAATCACCAAGACAAAGATGGTGAAACAGCATTACACCTTGCCGTAGTCGAAGGATATGTCGATGTTACCGAAGTACTTTTAAATCGAGATGCTAATGTCCATATCAGAAATAATCTTGGCGATACACCATTATTAGTTGCAGCTTTACAAGGACATACCCAAATCGTTGAAGCATTATTGCGAAGAAATGCTGATGTCAATATTAGTAATCTCGCAGAAACACCTTTAACACTTGCCATGTCTCAAGGGCATCTCGACACAGCACAAGTATTATTAGAGTCAGGTGCAAACCCCAATAGTAAAAACGCAAAGGGTAAAACAGTCTTATTACAAGCAACAGAACGCAATTACACCAACATTATTCAACATTTAATTACCAAAGGAGCCGATATCAATTTTCAAGATACAGCAGGGGCAACAGCATTAATGTGGGCAGCATCACGGGGAAACAGCGAAGCAGTGCAAATTCTTATTAAAGCGGGTGCAAACCTAAATCTCAAGAATCAAGGTGGATATACGGCGTTAATGTTAGCAGAATTTAATAATTATCCAGATGTAATAAAAATTTTAAAAGCAGTTGGAGGGGAATAGATGGAGACGACCCATCGGAGGTCGTCTGTACAAAAGAGAAATGCCCAATGCCCAATGCCCAATAACTAAGATTGCGCCTTTTGCTCAAAATTAGGTGCATAAGCTTGGAGTAACTTGCTGACTTGAGAAACTAGTTCATTACCAGTATTCTTCGCCAAAACAGGAGTTTTGTCATCATTGGGTCGGTCGAGGTTACGTGCGATCGCTTCTCCAACTTGCTGACTAATCAAATCTTGTAATTCGGCTTTGGCACGTTGACGCTGCCAGCTAGCACCCTCTTCTGTAGTCGCATACAAGGGAGGAAGACGGTTGAGAGCATAAGCGGCAATATCTCCAACGTCCAGGGTTCTTTCGCTAGTAGCTTCGATTTCAGCAACACGAGCAACAGCCTCAGTCAAAACCAAATCTTCCATGACGTTAATAAACTGCTTGCGAGGTACCGCCACTACCTCACCTGTCAACAGTGCCCCCATCAGCCGATCTAATGCCATGTATTCCTCGATCGACAGTTCTGAGGCATGGTCGCAGATTCGCCCGACTTCGGCTTCCATTGCTGGTGTTAGATAACCATCTTGGAGAGCTTGTTCTACAATTTTTCCTATACTCATACCACTCATCTTTATTTTTCTGCCACCCAAGCTAGGTAGGGACGGATACCAATCGAATCTATATTTGCTTTATTTTGCTCAATTGTAAACAGTTTACATGTAAATTATGTAGCAAAAATGTCTCTAAGTACTTTTATACTACCAAACTTTACTATTCAACAGTACTATTTAGCCAGGGGATTGGGTCTATACTTTTGCCGTTTACATACAAGCCCCAATGTAGGTGAGGTCCTGTAGATGCCCCTGTAGTACCAACTGTGCCAATTTTTTGACCAGGTTGTACCATATCACCTTCCTTTACAAAAATTCCATTTAGGTGCATAAAGATACTTGCTACACCTTGCCCGTGGTCAACACCAATCACGTTACCATGAACTCGAAACCCTTGTTTGACTGTTCCTACTAAAACCACACGTCCTGCGGCTGGGGCAATAACAGCCGAACCGGAGGCTCCCGCAAAGTCTAACCCACGATGGTAGTAATCATTGGCGAATACACCGTTGTAGTAGCGACGCACACCAAATGGGGTACTCATACGAGCATTGCTAGGTTTGAGAAAAGCACCCTTCCAGAATTTTTCGGGAGTGCGTACTGCCCGAAATTCAGTAGCTCGTTGGAGTTCGAGTTTTGTAGCCGAAACACCTGCTTTACCTGGGGGTAAATTAATACGTTGAATTTTAAAGGTACGAGTTTTTACTTGAATCGGGATTTTTTTTGTTTCTCCTCCACCAGTAATTGTTACTGTTCTTCCGCCTGGTTTTTCTAGTGGCGTAGTGGGAATAAAGGCGCGATATCTATTTGGTGCAACTTCATATGCTGTGTAATTATCTTTACCGCTAGTTACAGTCACATTGCTACCACTAGCAGGGTTATCCAAACTGACGACTACGGAAATAGTATCTCCCAATCGGGGTGTTTGGGGATTCATTTGTACTTGTAGGGCATTTGCCCTTGAAGCTAGAGCAATAGGTAAAACTGCCATGCCGATCGCAATACTAGCAACTTGGATATGCTGCTTAAAAGCTTGGTTTAAGGCGTTAGTAGCTATTTTCGACCAATAGTTTTTGGTACTTTCGTTTTTGGCACTTTTTAGGCGACTGTTACGGTCGATTGTCATCATAGAGTTGCAATAAAATTTCTTACTTCCGGGAAAACAGACTAAATGATTGTTATGTGTGTTTCCGGTCGCAAGCAAGTAATTAGAAGAAGTAAATTAATATAGTCCCTAATATTATGTATAAAAATTGTATAAATGCAACATTTCTAAAAATATTGAATTTGTAGCATTTTAGTATTGATTTATCAGAAAATGGGTGATTTCAACTAGCTTTCGCCAAATCTGTATTACTTTCTAGCTTTCCATCTTCCAAATGGACGATTCGGTCTGCGATATCGAGAATCCGGTTATCGTGGGTAACGAGTAAGATTGTACAACCTTGTTCCTTTGCCAGGGTTTGCATAATATTCACAACATCGCGACCAGATTTACTGTCGAGTGCTGCCGTTGGTTCATCTGCCAAGACTATTTTTGGATGGCTAACCAGTGCCCGTGCGATCGCAACTCGTTGTTTTTGTCCCCCGGATAAGTCATCTGGGTAATAATTAATACGGTTTTCTAATCCCACATGTTCGAGCATGGCAGCTGCCCGTTGATTCATTTCTTTGGGTGAAATACCTTTTTGCACTTCTAAACCCATTCGCACGTTTTGCAGTGCGGTCAAGCTTCCATGTAGGTTATGTGCTTGAAAAATATAACCATGATTCCGACGTGCTTCTGTGAGTTTTCTGGCATTTGCCCCGACTAGTTCCTGTCCCAATACGTGCAAATTACCTGACTGTGCTGAACGAAGTCCACCGACTAGGGTTAATAGGGTTGTTTTACCAGAACCGGAAGGACCAGTCATAATGATAATTTCACCAGCATTAATATCAAGATTGATATCAATTAATACTTGCTTCCGAAGTTGTCCGTGACCGAAAAAATGGTCAAGATTTTTAACAGAAATTACAGATTCCATAAGAAAATAGTTAGGAGTTAGAAGTTAGGAATTAGGAGTTAGGAGTTTTGAGTTAGGAATTAGGAGTTAGGAATTAGGAGTTAGGAGTTTTGAGTTTTGAGTTAGGAATTAGGAGTTGAGAATAAGAAAATTTCAATCCCCAATGCCCAATGCCCAATGACCAATGCCCAATCCCCAATTAAAACATATCTGCTGGATCGGCTGATTGGACTTTACGAGTTGCGATCGCGCCGGAAATCATGCACATAATAACTGTCATAATCATTACTTGAATTGCCCGCGCTAAAGTCATAATTACTGGTAAATTTGTAGCATTGCGGGTCATTGTATACAATCCAAAGGAAATGGAAACCCCAGGAATAAATCCTAAAATTGCCAAAATGATTGCTTCTTCAAACACCACACTTAATAAATAAGAGTTACGAAAACCCATCGCTTTAAATGTGGCATATTCTTTCATATGAGCATTAACGTCAGTAGAGAGAACTTGGTAAACAATAATTACCCCCACCATAAAACCCATCATCACCCCAAGATTAAAAATAAACCCAATAGCAGTACTTTTCTGCCAGTAGTCTTTTTCAAAGGTGAGAAATTCTTCTTTAGTAAGAACTCGAACGTCTTTACCGAGATGGGTTTTTAAGTTTGCAACGACTTGCTGGGGGTCAGATTCTGGTTGTAACTTGACTAAACCAATGCTGACGCTACCAGCTTCCCGTCGAGGAAATAATCTTAAGAAATTTTGGTCACTAGTCATTAATGTTGCATCGGCAATGAATGAAGCACCGACCTTAAATAAGCCACTAACATTGACAGTACGACGTTCTATTTCTGCTTTTACTGATTTACCTTGGTCAATATTTGTAATTAGTTCTAAGTAATCTCCACGTCCAGCGCGATCGAATAACACCGCATCAGGTAATTTGACTTTATTTAGCTGACTTTTCACTTCTGGTAAATCAAAAGCTGGTTTATCAGGGTTAAATCCTGCGACTAAGATGGTATTTTTTTGCCAGTTTCGGGATTTTTCCAATCGATAAAGTTAACATACATCGGTTCTGCTGATTTTACACCTGGCATATCATTTGCCTGAAATATTCTGCGTCGGGTAAATGTGGACATATTAGCCAAGTTTCGTGCTTGGGGACTAATTAGGAAAATATCTGCTTCCATGCTGCGGTGTAGTCGGGTGTTACTATCAAATAATGCAGCTTGAAACCCCAGTTGCATAAACATTAAGATGTCAGCAAATGCGATACCCGATAATGCAACCAAAAAGCGTCCTTTTTCGCGAGATAGTTGCAACCATCCTAGTGGTGTACGACGTTGTAAAGTTTGGATAAAAGCAACCATAATGATTTTGGATTTTGGATTTTGGATTTTGGATTTTGGATTTTATATTTTGTATTTCGTATTTTGCTTTTTAGATATTAAATTCTGACTCCTGACTCATAATTCTGACTCCTGACTCATAATTCTGATTCCTGATTCTGACTACTGACTCCTGACAAGACTTCTTTGAACATATTCACTTGCATCATCAGATAAAAGTTCCTTAATATAGTTTGAAATATTCGGATTTTTAGCAACACTACCCCGTACCAAAGGATATTTATCTCTAGCTAATTTCTCTAAAGCACGAACAGGTATATTTATATTATCAGCCGCACTTCTTCGCACAAATACAGATTCATCTTCAGCTAAATTTTCTAAAATATTTATAGGTATATTTAGATTACTCGCTACTTGCCTTCTAACAACAGATGATTTCTCTTGAACAAGAATTTCTAAAAGTTGTAAAGGTGTATTTTCATTTCCCGCAACCTGACTTCTCACATCTTCACTATTATCCTTAGATAACCCTTCTAAAATATGAATTGGTGTGTATAAACTACGAGCAATATCACTTCTAATACCTGCACTGCCATTTTCCGCTAAATTTTCTAAAATATGGCTGGGTGTGTTCTTATTTTCGATCAAACTTGCCTGAATATCAACATCAATATTTTCCCCTTGAAACAAGAATTCTAAAATGTGAACTGGTGTATTGAAATTGCGAGCAAGACTACTTTTGATATCTGTATCTTCATCTTGTGCTAACTTTTCTAATACATGAATGGGTGTATTTTTATTAGCTGCAATATTTCTACGAATACATATATCTTCATCTTGTGCTAACTTTTCTAATACATAAATTGGTGTACAGTCATTACTGGCAACTGACGCTCGTACATTATCATTTTTGTCTTGAGATAATTTTTCTAATATCTGAGGTACTTTTTGAAACTCACCTACAGCACTACGAATATATTCGTTTGGATGATTTGTACCCCATTCAATAAAGAAAACTGGTAGTTCATGATATGCAAACGGATTTTTTCTACCATACACCCCATATAATTCTTCAAGAAAATCAGGATTTTCCAACAATATTAAATCTAAAGCAAAATTATTGAGTACCTGAATTGGAAACTCACTAAATAATCCTTTGAGAATTTCTGGTGATGTATTCGGATTTTCAGCCACCGCAAATCGAATCTTATCACTTTGACTTTGTGCTAATTCCTTTAAAACTTGACTTGGAGTATTTTCATCTAAAGCTAAATTCAATTCTGAAGATTGAATAATATTACTCATTTTCCCTTTCACCTAATTCAAATTATCTTTTGAAAATACCAAGCAAATACCCCTCACTAAATCTTTTTGTTTCTCTATATTCTCTATATTTCTCCGTGTACCTCCGCGTCATCCTCAGCGTGACTCTGCGTTTAAAAAATAAACTTTGAGGTAATTTGACAAACCAAGTTCATTAATTTGCTCTTGCTAGATTAAAATTTTAAGTAGAGCAAAAACCCGGTTTAAATTTTTAAATTTTTAAATATCAAATATCAAATATCAAATATCAAATATCAATAACTGCTTGAACTTGCAGATTTGTAAACTTCGCAGCTTGTTCGCTAGATTCATTATTCAAACGAACCCGAACCTCAACAATCCGGGAATCAATATTACTCGAAGGGTCGCTATTAATGATATTCTGACGCTGGACTTGATACCCTACCCAATCTACCGTTCCTTGTAATTCTCTAGGTAAAGAATCGCTACTAATTCGTACCTTTTGCCCTTGTTTTACCTTACTAACATCACTTTGATAAACTTCAGCGACTGCGTACATTTGACTAGTTTCACCAAAATCTATAATTCCCTCATTTCCGACAACTTCACCTGCATGAGTGTTAATTTTTAATACCCTTCCCGTTTGAGGTGCGCGGATATATGCTAAGGCAAGTTCAGCACGAATTCTTTCCACACTTGCGATCGCACTATCGATTTCGGCTTGTGCTGTGGCAATATCGGTAGGACGGATTTCAGATGTTTGTGCTAAGGTTCCTTGCGCTTGTTTAATCTGCTGCTGCATACTCGCAACGGTTTTGTTGAGGTTTGCTTGCGCTTCGGTAATTTGTTGTTCTAAGGTGGCAATAGTACGGGTTTGAGTCGCTTGACTTTCGAGAAGTTGCTGACTTGAGGTTTCTGCACTCAGTCTTCTGCGATCGACTTCTTGGCTAGAAATTACCCCTTCTTTGTATAAGCTTTCATAGCGTTGGACATCAATTTGAGCATTCCGTCGTTCGGCTGCGATGCGTGCTACAGTGGCTTTTAATGCTTGTTTTTGTCCTTGCAACTCAGCTTCAAGTCTGGCAATAGTCGCTTGTTGCGTTTTCACATCTCCCGCTAATTCAGCTTGCAAGCGGTTGACATCAGCGCTACGTGCTACCAATTCACCTTGTTTTGCTCCAGCTTTTACTTGTGCTAGCTGCGCTTTCGCAACTGCTACCTTTCTCTCCGCTTCCCTTAAAGATGCTTGGAGACGATCGCGATTTTCCATTACTGCTATTATCTGACCTTTTTGGATGCGATCGCCTTCTTTGACCAAAAGTTGTTCGACACGAGTACCCTGGTTTGATGTTGGTGCAGAAATTTTGATGACTTCACCCTTTGGTTCTAGTCTTCCTAAGGCAGTCACAGTCTTAATTTCTGGTGCGGTGATTACTGGTGCTGGCTTTGGTGGGGTGTTTGCCGTGCGGATTCGGTTAACTCCGAAAACACCAATACCTCCCAGCAATAATGCTGCCATGATTATTATTGCCAATGGTGGACGTTTATAAGGTTGAGGTGCGGGAGAATCTTTTAGTTTTGGAGTTTCCAGCATAACAGCACCTGTAGTTTGATGACTAAACTATTTAGTTTTATAATATAACTACACTAAACTAAACTGGGTAGTTTAGCTATATAAATTAGATATTCTTATACATATTTTAACTGTTACTCTAAGTAACAGCGAAGGGATAATTACCAATGATAGACACAAAAGCCAGTGAACCCGAACGTGAAAGTACGGTAGAAAAAGTTGAAAAAATATTACAAGGGGCAATGCAGGAGTTTCTTGTACATGGTTATGCGGGAACAAGTATGGATCGGGTGGCATCGCAAGCTGGTGTATCAAAGGCAACTGTTTATAGTCACTTCAAAGATAAAGAAGGTTTATTTAAGGCACTTATACATCAGCTAGCAACAGAGAAATTTCAGAATACCTTTGCGACTTTGCCATTGGAAGGGGAACCTGCGGTTGTACTGCGAATAGTAATCACCAAGGCTCTAAACAAGATGATGAGTGATACCGAACATCAAGCGTTTGTACGGGTGTTGATTGCTGAATCAGGTAGATTTCCCGAACTAGCAAAGGCTTGGATTCAGGACATTATGACACCGACTATAGAAATTGTTGGTGAATATTTGGAGAAACACCCGGAGTTAAATATACCTGATGCGGAAGCCACAGTACGGGTGGTTATTGGTTCAATGGTGCATTTTATGATGACTCAGGAAATGCTTTACGGTAAAGAAATTATACCGATGGAGAGCGATCGCATGGTGGATTGTTTGATGCACAATCTTTTGCAGGGGATGGATTGATTTTATCACGCGGAAGCGCAGAGACGCAGAGAGAATAAAATTGAGTTAAATGAGATTAATTTTTGTTTAATTTTCGTAAATTTAAATGTTAGCTTAAATGTTGACTTAAATATTAACTTTTATGTTGGTTAGGGATTTTTTTAATTTGGATAAAAGCGGTAAATTCTTTGATGGGTGAGGGTTTTAGCAATTCATAGATAAAAATCACTCTTTCTTTACTACTTCACTGTTGTGGCAAGTTTTGCGAAAATCAGAAACGTTAATAAAGTACTGTTATTCGTCATTAAATCATTTGTCATTAAGTCATTAGACATTTCTTTTATTTACCCAATGCCCAATGCCCAATGCCCAATGCCCAATACCCAATGACCAATGACCATTAACTAATCAAAGTGAGAAAGGTTATATGAAATTAGCTTACTGGATGTATGCAGGTCCCGCACATATTGGGACACTGCGAATTGCCACCTCGTTTAAAAATGTTCACGCGATTATGCACGCGCCTTTGGGGGATGATTATTTTAATGTAATGCGATCGATGTTGGAACGCGATCGCAATTTTACTCCAGTCACTACCAGCGTTGTCGATCGCAATGTCTTGGCAAGGGGTTCGCAGGAAAAGGTGGTAGATAATATTACCCGTAAGGATGGGGAAGAAAACCCCGATTTAATCGTTCTTACCCCTACTTGTACTTCGAGTATTCTCCAGGAGGATTTGGGAAACTTTGTGGAAAGGGCGGAAATCGAGTCAAAATGCGATGTTATGCTTGCGGATGTCAACCACTATCGCTATAACGAGTTACAAGCTGCCGATCGCACTTTACAACAAATTGTGCAGTTCTATATTGACAAAGCTCGTAAAAAAGGTGAACTCCCCTCAAGTAAGACAGAAAAACCTTCAGTTAATATCATTGGTGTTTCCACTCTCGGTTTCCACAACCAACACGACTGTACCGAGTTGAAGCGGTTAATGGCAGATTTGGGAATCGCAGTTAATGTTATTATCCCTGAAGGCGCTGTAGTTCACGACCTGAAAAATCTTTCCCGTGCTTGGTTCAACCTTTGCCCCTATCGCGAAATCGGTTTGACGACAGCTAAGTATCTTGAAGAACAATTCGGCACACCTTATGTAGATATTACGCCAATGGGTGTAGTTGAGACTGCCCGTTGTATCCGCAAAATCCAGCAGTTAATTAACGTTCAAGGTGCTGATGTTAATTACGAAGACTTTATTAACAATCAAACCCTTCATGTATCACAAGCTGCATGGTTTGCCCGTTCCATCGACTGCCAAAATTTAACAGGTAAAAAAGCAGTTGTATTTGGTGACAATACCCACGCAGCAGCGCTAACCAAGATTTTATCGCGGGAAATGGGTATTCATGTCGTCTGGGCTGGTACTTACTGTAAATACGATGCAGATTGGTTCCGCGAACAAGTCAGCGAATACTGCGATGAAGTAATTATAAGCGAAGACCACGGCGATATTGGCGATGCGATCGCACGGGTTGAACCTTCGGCAATTTTTGGTACGCAAATGGAGCGTCACGTTGGTAAACGTTTGGATATTCCTTGTGGTGTAATTGCTGCACCAATCCACATTCAGAATTTCCCGATTGGTTATAAACCGTTTATGGGGTATGAGGGAACTAATCAAATTACCGATTTGATTTATAATTCTTTCACTTTGGGAATGGAAGACCATTTACTCGAAATTTTTGGTGGACACGATACCAAAGAGGTAATTACTAAAGGTATTTCGGCTGAATCTGATTTGAATTGGACAAAAGATGGTTCAGCAGAATTGAATAAAATTCCTGGTTTTGTGCGGGGGAAAGTGAAGCGAAATACTGAAAAGTTCGCACGGGAAAGAGGAATTCAGCAAATAAATGCTGAGGTTCTTTACGCTGCGAAGGAAGCAGTGGGAGCTTAGTGATAATTAAATCATAAATTGTCCCAAATCGTAGGGGTGGGGTTTTCCCACCCTCACTCATCAAGTAATACAATAAATATATATAATTAGGATATTTGATTTTCTGGATGCTACCTCCACTGAAGATATTAGCAATTTATAAAAATATCGATTAATCTGTAATTCTGTCAGCTTTACTATTGTGCGTTCACGAAGTGACTCCCTTGGAGTATCGCGTAATTTTAAGTAATACAAAATAGTTCAATTTATGGTCACATAAATGGCACAAACAATCGGCATCAGAAAGGCAATAAACAACCTGAATGAAGCTCACAAAAAGCTAAATTTGAGTCAAAATAGTCAAACTAATTTCTTCACAGAATGGTTTGATAATTTACCTGAGTTAGAAGAAAGCGAAAAAAACACTCTTAACCGTTTAAAAAATCGATATTTATATTACTCTGCTGATGGTGCAATCACAGAAGGAACAGTCAATATTATTATTCTATCGCCATTATTAGAATTAATCGGTTTGTGTGACCCACCATATAAAATTCGTAGCGAAAAATTAGTCACAATCGAAATCGAAAATGGAGCAGAAGAGGAAGAAACTATTTTAGAAGGATTTATTGATGCTTTAGCTATACAAAATCAACTTTGGATAATATTAATTGAATCAAAACGTTATGGTTTTAGCGTTATGCAAGCTTTACCGCAAACACTAGCATATATGTCAGCAAACCCAAATCCAGAAATTCCAACTTTTGCGATGATAACAAATGGAGAGGATTATATTTTTGTGAAATTAAACCAGCAAAAACAATATGCACTCTCTAATAAATTTACTCTCGCTAATCCCGTGAAAAATGAGCTTTACGATGTCATGCAGATAATCAAACGAATTATTTCTGCTTCTATCATTCCTCTCATATAAAAACTCAATATTCTCTTTTTTTGACTTTTTCCGAGACTTACACAGATGTCATAGTCCACATATTGACGTTGCTGAATTTTAGATATCGCACAAGTCAAAACATTTCCCCAGGTCATCTGTACTACGCAATACTTCAGTACCCCTTAATTTCGAGACTTCCCTGTCAACATCGCAAAAATCACATCAACATTAGTAATATTCCAGGAAAATGTTACTTTTATTACATTTAATATCCAAAACTATGTATAGCAATCAAGCCCAGCTATATCAATCTATTCAGAAGCATTTAGTAATCTTCGAGAAGTTGATTAATACTTTTTTAATGTTTTCATTACTAATTGAAAAGGTACAAAGGTATTATTTATTCAATGAGAATATTACTGGTTTACAAAAGTTATTTGCGAAAAAATATCACAATACAAACTTATTACTACAATAGTAGAAAGGGAATAAAAGCATCTCAAATACATAACCGATGTATTTGAAACGACGATGTAAAAAAAAGCAGCTCATCAACCTCAAAAATACTTCTATCAAAACAAATAAATGCATGGTAAGTTATTAGCTCTACAGTTCCACACTGCCTCACACCACATGCATCTCCATTATCTACACCCCCAGCACCTTGAAGAACTAGTCGAGGATAGCGGTATAGATACCCATCTAGCAAGTTTAAATTTTACTTCGCTCCAAGACAGCGACGCATATGATTATTTGCTGATTTCAGCACAAGTACCCCGTACAAACACAGGAATGGTGAGAAATAGCTGGTTACAACGCTATTCGCACACTACATCTGGTGGTTGGTGGTGTTCTGGACTCGATCCGCAAAATCATTGGCAAGCGATGGAATGGGGTTGTTTTAAACCGAATCTACCTCGACTCAACCAAAAAGGTAAATGCATTAAATACGAACATCCTCCGGGTACAGCAACAAGGATATTTTGTTTGCGTGTGACGTTGCAAGTATGGCAAGGAGTTGCCCAACGTTATAATTTAAGTATTCCGGAATTCAATATTTCTGAATTAAAAGCTTCTGAATTAAAAGCTTCTGAATTTCAGATTTCGGAGCAGCAAACAGAAAATTCTGACATTGATTTAAACGAAGAAAGTTTGGGTTTTTGGCAATGGGTAATGGAACATGATGTTCCGATAATAATTTGTGAGGGAGTCAAGAAAGCTGCCGCATTATTATCACTAGGATATGTTGCGATCGCAATACCGGGGATTACTAGTGGGTATCGGGTTGCGAAGGATAAATTTGGCAAAGTTGTGAGTCGTCAATTGATTCCTGATTTAGCAGCTTTTACGATTACTAAACGTACTTTTTATATTTGTTTTGATTTTGAGACGGAACCCCAAAAAGTTGCTGCTGTTAATAATGCAATTTCACAACTAGGTGGATTGTTCCAATCCAAAAAATGCCCCGTTCAAGTAATAAAATTACCGGGGGGAGAAAAGGGAGTTGATGAATTTATTGTCAATCAGGGAATAATTGGGTTTGAGAATATCTATAGTCAAAGCTCAGACTTAGAAATTTATCTGGCTCAAATCAAACCCCATACTCAATTAACCATACCTGCTGCACTCACTGTCAACAGTCGCTATTTAGGGGAAATTGCTTTTCCCAATTCTGGGTTAGTTGGAGTTAAATCAGCGAAAGGGACAGGAAAAACTACCGCACTACAAAAAACTGTCCAGCAAGCGAAAAACAATCATCAACCTGTTTTACTGATTACTCATCGGATTCAGCTTGGCAAGTTTTTATGCGGGAAAGTTGGAATTCAATGGGGATTAAAAAATACTGGGTATAGAAAGGGAGAAGGAAAACAAGAAATACAAGAAGAATTAAATATTAATATTTCTTCTCCATCTGTTGGACTTTGTGTTGATTCGATTTGGAAACTCAATCCAGAAGATTGGCATGGGGGAATAATTATCTTAGATGAAGTTGAACAATCTTTATGGCATTTACTTCATAGTAGTACCTGTAAAGATAAACGAGTCAAGCTTCTTAAAAGTTTCCAACAGCTAATTTATACAGTTTTGACAACAGGTGGTTTAATCATCGCTCAAGATGCGGATTTGTCTGATACTTCGTTAGATTATTTACAACAACTGTCGGGAATCAAAATTACTCCTTGGGTTCTAGTTAATCAGTGGAAACCAGAAAAAGGATGGGATGTTACTTTTTACGATTCTCCCAATCCAACACCATTAATTCAACAACTTGAATTAGATATACTTGCTGGACGTAAATGTTATGTAACTACCGATAGTAGATCTGGACGTTATAGTTGTGAAACTATCGAACGCTATTTAAAAGAACGTCTCGAAAAGTTACATAAAGTATTTCCTAAATCTTTGTTAGTTAGTAGTCGGACAACAAATACTCCTGGACATAACGCTGTTGATTTTGTGGCAGAAATTAATCAAAAAGTAATTGATTATGACGTGGTTTTTGTGACTCCTAGTTTAGGAACAGGAGTTAGTATTGATGTGCATCATTTTGACCGCGTTTATGGTATTTTTCAGGGGGTAATTCCCGACTCAGAAGCACGACAAGCACTAGCTAGAGTACGTGATAATGTACCTCGTATAGTTTGGTGCGCTAAACGCGGAATTGGTTTGATTGGTAGCGGTAGTACCAATTACAAATTACTTTCAGATTGGTATCAAGAAAATCAAAAAGAAAATCTAGCTTTACTGAGTCCATTACATAAAGTTGATGTTGATTTACCTTTAGTATATGACCCAATTCACCTACGAACTTGGGCAAAGGTATCCGCAAGGGTAAATGCTTCAATTAGCATTTATCGTCAATCAATGAAAGAAGGTTTGATGGTAGATGGACATCAAATCTGGCTCAGAAGTAATGATATTCAAAACAATATTATTAGAGATTTACGTCATGCTTTCTTAGCAACCGATCCTAGTGACTTGCCTACTCGTCGTCGATTAATATTAGAGATAGTCAAAGTTCAAAAAGATTGGATGGAAAGCAAACAAAAGGCAAAAGAAATTAGCAATAGTATTCGCAAAATTAAAAAGCAGAATCAATACGTCATGGCAAATGCAGTCGCAAATGCAAAAGATATTGATTATGTGGAATACGAGCATTTATCTACAAAACATGCTCTGACAGAAAAGGAAAGGCAGCAAGTTAATAAATATCTGCTCTGGCAAAAATATGGGATTAAAGTCACTCCAGAGTTAAAACAGCAAGACGATAAAGGCTACTATTCGCAGCTATTAATCCACTATTACCTTACCCATGAAAGCGAATATTTTCGATGTCGAGATAAGCAAGAATTATATCAACAATTAATTTCTGGAGAGGGTAAAGTTTTTTTACCAGATTTAAAAGGTTATACCTTAAAAGTTGAAGCATTACGCGCTTTAGGAATGCAGCAATTTTTGGAACCAGAGCGGGAATTTACCGAAGATAATGTCGATTTAAATCGTCTCAAAAATATGGCTTTACAATGCAGCCAGCACATTAAACGAGTCTTGGGAATTAATATTATTAATGAAGTCGAACAAATTTCTGGTCTCAAAATATTAAATAGATTACTAAACTTGTTGGGATTGAAGTTAAAGCGAGTTAATAAAAGTTACATAATCGATAAATTATTACTCAATGACGGTAGAGAAGAAATATTTACGATTTGGCATCAACGAGACAAACTAATGTTGGAAAACACCAAGTTAGAAAATCTGAATTTAGACAGCATTAATTTAGAAAACATGAACTTAGTGAATATCCCAAATATTGATTCTGAGACAGGTAGCTCTATAAATAGTTACACCGATACTTATAAAGATAGTTATCATGTATCAACACATCAGACAAATATTCAAGACTTACCAATTACCATTCCAGTAATACAGACTGTTCCGTTTTAACTTAATAATCTTAATAGTCTAAAAAGAATAGTCTGAAAAATCTGCTATAGACACAATACATCAAACTTCCACAAATGAATTTTTTTGTTAAATATTACAGGAAGTTTTTGTACTAATGTCACTTTTAAATAATCGCATTATCATAGGTAGTGAATCTCAATATTGTGAAGTTAAAAGAGAAAAATCTTCCTTGCTAATTTTTAATCTTTTTTCTGAAAACACAAGTATTGATGTAAATTTAAGCCAAAATTGAAAATGGCGTGAGGTTTCAGATGAAAGTCGCTGTATTTAGTACAAAAGCCTACGACAAAAAATTCCTGGAAATAGCAAACACTAACCAACAATACGAGTTTGCATTCTTCGATCCTCACCTAAGTAAAGACACAGCAATTCTTGCCACAGGATTCCCCGCAGTCTGTATTTTTGTCAACGATGAAGCGGATGCAACAACCCTGGAAATTCTTGCCACACATGGCACAAATTTACTTGCCCTTCGTTGTGCCGGATTTAACAACGTTGATTTAAAAACTGCTGCCAAATTAGGAATTAAAGTAGTTCGCGTTCCTGCATACTCACCTCAGTCAGTCGCAGAACATACGATCGCAATGATTCTTTGCCTCAACCGCAAGATTCACCGTGCTTACAACCGTGTCAGAGAAGGTAATTTTTCCCTCGACGGACTGATGGGATTTGACCTGCGCGATCGCACTATTGGTATCATTGGCACAGGGAAAATTGGCGCGATCGTCAGTCAAATACTCACAGGATTTGGTTGCAAGATACTTGCCTACGATGTCTACCGCAATCCCGAAGTCGAAGCATTGGGAGCAAAATATGTCGAACTTCCAGAAATTTTTGCCAATTCCGACATTATCTCATTGCATTGTCCCCTCATGCCGGAAACCCATCACCTCATCAACAGCGATGCAATCGAAAAAATGAAACCTGGTGTCATGTTAATTAATACCAGCAGAGGTGCTTTAATTAACGCCAAAGCTGTGACTAGGGGCTTAAAATCCGGTAAAATTGGCTCGTTAGGTTTGGATGTATACGAAAAAGAATCTGACTTATTCTTTGAAGATTTGTCGGGAACCATCATCCAAGATGACGTTTTTCTACGTCTAACAACTTTTCATAACGTCTTGATTACTGGACACCAAGCATTTTTCACCGAAGACGCTTTAAGTAATATTGCGGAGACTACTCTTACTAATATTACTGAACTTATGCAGGGAGTTCCCTGTGCTAACGAGGTTAAAGCTGAACCGAAAATTTTATTGCCAATCGCACAATCATAATAAGTAACTGGATACAAATATTTACAGTCATTGCGTATCACTTCGTGGTAGCCACGTAGTGGCTTCTGTAAGTAGCAACCTACGCAATGACATTGTGTAATTAATTCTGTCCAACTACTTAAAATTACCCCACCCTAATCCTTTAACAATAGTAGGTTTATTTGCACTAATTAGTAAAAATAGCAATATCCATATTTACTATTATCAAAATTTTATAATAATTTATCATTACTTTATAATATGCTGAGTGAGTATTCGTTATTATAGCTGTAGTAAAAAGTAAATAGATTCTTAGTTTTAGCAATAGAAATGTAAAAGGTTAGTAACATTTTGCACGTCATGATTACAGTAACAGGCTACATAAACTGGCAACAACAAAGCCGCTATAGTAATCGGGGTAGTGCTTATATGTTTGCGCCGATGGTAAACTTCAACGTGATGTCTGAAGTAGGCGATACTCCACCTTAGTAGAAATTTTCTTCAATCACGATCGCTCACATTCGAGTATAAAATAAGTACTCGGGTATTTATTTAATTACAATCCTAACTTGTTTTACTAATTCTAATCTAATTAAGATGTTAGATAGTGGTACCTGGTAAGAATCTTTACGCAGTAAAGAACATAGCTTACGCAAGATAATTAGAGATTAGGTGTGTCAGCGATCGCATCATATTTACTTGTATTGGCTTTTTAACTGCACTTCACAACTCAGAGAATATTTTAAAAGTCCAGCAAGGTATATCTTACGCTTTTGATGTAAGTCAATTATGACGAAAAATCAAAGTCTGAAATGTGGACAGAGAAATTTTACTTTGCCACATATAAGCTCAAAAGAATCTTTTGAAGTATCCTCTCAGAAATATTACTCCTTTATGTAAGTTTTAATTAACTTATCTATCGGACATTTTTGTACACTGTTAACTTTGCCAAAGCAAGACTTGTGTAGTTTTATTGGTTCTGAAGAAAACCAAAATCTACTCATCATCAAGATTCAAACTTGGAAATAAATTGTGCTGGTTAGTAAGTAAGCAATTAGCTTTTTCTATTTCACCTCAAGGGATGAAATGAAAGATATATGCGCTGGAAATTAATTTAATTATTCAGATAAAACCGTTTATTTCCTCTGATTTAAATCAATTCAAACAAAGATACTATCCTAGCAATTTAATGTTTATCTGAGTATTTGCTCTCAAGCTCAACCTTTGATACTGTTTTAAACCTTTCTGTAAACAACAAACAATCTGGTAATTAGTGATATGAATAATAAAACTTTGTCTCAGAAATTAAATCGACTTCCAGAAGTTATAATAACTACTTTTTTGGTAATCTTCCTAACATATTTTTTGGTACAAAATTACGTAATATTTTTACAAAATTATTTTTAGAAAGATTGAAAAATCCGTATATATCCAGCCTGGGGCAGAATTTATCAATGCTAAATCTATATCTATTGGTGACGGAGTATATCTTTTTAAACATATTCGTCTTGATGCAAGTGGGGACAACAATCATCTTTATTTAAGTGATGGAGTAGCACTCGAACAAGGAGTTAAAATTGGAGTAATGGATAACACAACTATTCATATCGGTCGACAAACATATATTGGTCTTAATGTCTGTATCGGAGGACCTGGAAATATCAAGATTGGTAAAGATTGTTTAATCGCTGCCAACTCTGGAATAATCGCAAATAATCATATATTCACTGATATTCATCAGAAGATTGCTGAACAAGGTGTCACTCGCAAAGGAATTGTCATTGAAGATAATTGCTGGTTGGGATATGGGGTAAAGATACTTGATGGAGTAACAATTGGTGAGGGAAGTGTGATTGGTGCGGGTTCTGTTGTAACGAAAAATATTCCTCCTTATTCAGTTGCAGTTGGAGTTCCGGCAAAAGTTATTAAATCTCGAAAGTCGAAAGAATCAAACTTATCGACAACGGGTAAACACAATAATGATAATTAATTAATACCTGTGCCAAACAGAAGGTAAATTAACTTAATTCTTCAGTAAAGATAACCGTAAAACATTTATTTTGACGACTCAAAAAGATATGAATATTTACTTTTCAGACAGCAGCGATATTAATGAATGGACTGAATGGCATTTAACATCAAGAGGTTGGGAACAAGGTAATCAAAAACGCGAAGATTCTCCTTTCGTGAACAAATTAAAAGCTCCTATTGATAGAATCTTGACCTGTAGATATCACGAAACTCTCTCGACTAACTCTGTCTGGATGCAAAAACATACTAATGAGGTTTGGAAAATCTCCGACAAAAAAGTATTGACTCAAATGTTAGAAAAATTTGGTAGTTGCCCGCAATATTTGTAGTCATCCAATGTCAGTCAAATAAATAGTTAGCAAAGGGAGGGAACTATATTTCTAGTTTCCCCCCTTGAAAAAGGAGATTAAGGAGTTTTGACTACATATGGAGATTGAATTGCGGGAACAGTGCCAGAACTCACCAAAGATTGGTAAATAAATGCCGCAACTTCTGCCCTTGTAGCTTGGCGATTTGGGTTGAGTTGCTTCACATTGGGATAGTTAACCACCAATCCCTTCGCAGTCGCTCCAGCAACCGCAGGTGTAGCATACTGAGGGATGCTAGCAACGTCACTGTAAAACGATAAAACAGTAGAATTAGGTGCAGTTAACCCCAAACCATTTGCTAATGCTACCAGCACTTGAACGCGGGGAATTTCCTGCTTTGGTTTGAAAGTCTTATCAGGATAGCCAGAAATAAAACCACCACGGGCAGCAACTTGAATAACTTGGAATGCCCAATAATCACTTTTAACATCAGTAAAAGCGATCGCATCTTTTTTGGGAGTTGGGTTAAAGGCTTTAGCAATAATAGCTGCAAATTGATCGCGAGTTACAGGTGCATCGGGTTTGAAGCTACCATCAGGAAAACCAGCAATTATATTTCGAGATGCCAATGCCTCAATATATGCTTTTGCCCAGTAATTTGGAGAGACATCATTAAAAGTAACTGCTCCTCCTGGGGGTGGTTCAACTTTGGCAACTACCAATTCCACTTTACCTAAAATCCGCGTCGGGTCTACATCATTCCCCACTGCAATGATTGTTTTATTTGTGGTGAAGTTATAAATATCAAAGAATTTTTTTGGATCTTTTTTGCCGTTGTTGCGGATGAGGTTTTTACCAGGGCTTTCTTGAGTTCCCAAGTCGGGTTCGGCATTTTGAAGGGTAATAATACCGTTATCTCGGTTGTCTTGAATAACATTTCCCCGCAGTACTGGCTTTGCTAAACCGTTGACGACAATACCACCATTATTTTGAAGAATTTGATTTTCGGTAATTAAAGGTGATGCGTTTTCGCTAATTGCTAAACCAAAACCAGTATTTTGAAATAAGCTTCCCCGTACTTCACCCTTTGCTTGCTTGGCAATAGAAATACCATTACCTTGATTCAGAGTAAAAATACTACTTTCTATTTTAGGATTACCCGTACCCGTGACAAAAATACCTTCACGGACGCTACTGGCAAATGTACTATTTTGAATAGTCGGATTTGTGGATTCGATCCAGACTCCGGTTCCCCGTGAATTGGGATTGGTGACTGTTACACCTGCAATAATTGCCTCATTACCTGCCAAGATGGAAATATTCTGGCGAGCGAATGTCTTACTAGTATAAAATCCACCACCAGTAATTATAATTCCCTGTCCCTTTGTTGTTTCGTCACCCCGTATAGTGATGCCTGCTTTCAAGTCAATAGGGAAAGTTTCACCACTTTCTGCATTGTATGTTCCTGGTGCAAGTTGAACAACAGTCCCCGCTTGAGCTTGCTTGAGGGCAAAAGTAATACTTTTAAACGGTGTTGCTTCAGCTGTACCCGCTCCTGCGGTGTCGCTACCTGTAGCGGAATTGACGTAAAGTATACTTTTAGCTGCTGGAGCTTGGGCAGTGCGAATTGGAACTGTTTGGGTATTTGTTGTACTGCTAGCTTTAACTGAAACTGGTATTAACATTAAACCACCAGAAACCAGCATCAAAGCTGCAAGTCCTGCTGGAAAAGCCGGAAACGATGGCAAACGGAAACTATTATTGTTGCTGTGGTGATTGTTTAAACCCTGAATTTTCATCTTTGTTCGTATCTATGATGTGCTGAATAAAGTTAGTTTGATTAGGTATGTTTTGCGGTTGTGTCGCTGTAAAACCCATGCAAAACTATACCCGAAGATTTGTACTTAATCAGCATAATTTGATTACATCTTCCAGAAATTATGTTTAATGGATTTCAGAGCTTGACTTTGAAACGCAGAGAGAAGTTAGCGGTGTCGGTTTCCGTCCCGCCAAACTAAGCCCTAGCCCTTTCAGGGCGGCTTCGCCCACGGGCACGCTACGCGAACGGCAGAGAGAAGAGGAGGTAAGCGCAAAGTTACGCAGAGTATTTACTTAAAAGTCTAGTAGTCTGTCAATTTTATTTTGACGGTTATGTATACATCCACAATCCTGTAGAGACAGCGAAGTTGCCGGACAGAATCTTCTGTCCCGGCACATTCGCGTAGCAATGCTACGCGAATGTGCCGAAGAGAAGTTTGTGGTGAGACAGCCCTGAAGAAGGGTTTCCCACTTTCAGAAGCCACTTCGTGTCTACCGCAGGGAACTGGGAATCCGAAGGGGGACGGAAACCGCTTTCAAGGGTAGGTATTTAAAAATCAGGCAGTAGAGAGGGTGATTTGAGAGACATGGAGTTGTGGTGTTAAGCTTGGCCAAGGTTCAGGAAAAAAGCTACCTTGAGGTAGGGGAAGACGATTAAGAACGGCAGCCTTAATCACTAAAAATCCACGACGAAAACACGAGAGACAACGATGGAAGACACTATTTTTAAAATTGCGTCGTGCAACATGGGTTTGTGGTAATTCGTCTAAACTACTAATAGGCTTGCTTGGCATCAATAGCACCTCCAACACTAACCTGCCATAAAGTAGCGATTGCGATCGCTAACCAATGTCTCTCGGCTCGTTTGGGGTCTGTCATTTTAGTTTGATGCCAAGCGAAACCACCTCTTTTGCCGTCTTTAAATAGACATTCAATCCAAGAGCGCATCGAATACCAACAAGCATCCGCAACTTCGGGGTGTAAATCAGTGAGAATTAACCAAGGTTCGGCATAACCCTCGTCATGACGGGCTAACAATGTACATTCAATCGGGTTACTTTTGAAACAAGTTACTAATGACTTAGTATCCAGCATAGTAGTGGACTAAAACAAGATGTTATATCGAGTGAAGTTCGACCAGTCCACATTGCGAGTACAACAGCTTGAGGTTTTGTGAGATTTGGCATTTTTTCAATTACTTTTCTAGTCCATTCTCTTAATTCCTCGCTTTTTCCTACTTGCATTCACCCTCCTACACCCGTAGTAATTCTGCTGATAAAACCTAGATAAGTATTTTACCTGCAAAAATACGCCTTTATTAAATACCTACCCTTGAAAGGGAGAACCCACCCCTACTTGGTATTCCCTTATAAATCAGACTTGTGTGTACATGAATGTCGTCTACTGCTGTGCTTGGGTTGGGAAAGCACCAGGTCGAACTGCGATCGCAACATTTTGACCGTTGCGACGTAGTTCCATGCGTAAGTCTGTACCAATTTGACTACTTTCAACGGCTCTTTGAACGCTATCGGCATCGGTGACGGTTTGACCGTTGAGTTTTTCGATGATGTCACCGACGCGGATTCCTGCTTGGGCTGCGGGTGAGTTGGGGACAACTCTGCGAACGAGAACACCTTTGTCTATATCAACATCTAACCCGCTATTGGGGTCGGAATTGATATTTTCTTTGAGTTCGGGTGTTAAAGCTTGCATTTGGATTCCTAAGTAGGGGTGTTGGACTGTACCCGTGGCAATTAATTGCTTGGAAATACGCTGTGCGGTGTTGATGGGAATTGCAAACCCTAATCCTTGTGCCCCTTGGATAATAGCGGTATTCATACCAATTACTTCCCCACGGGCATTTAGTAAGGGACCACCGGAATTTCCGGGGTTAATTGCGGCATCGGTTTGGATGTAGCTTACCCGTTTGTCTCCAGCACCAATTAAATTGCTGCTGCGTCCGGTGGCGCTAATGATACCAGTGGTGACGGTGTTATCTAAACCCAGGGGATTACCAATTGCGATCGCCCATTCACCGGGTTGTAATTGGTCGGAGTTTCCTAGTGCGACGATGGGTAGGTTATTAGCCTGAATTTGGACTACGGCAACATCGGTTAATTCGTCTTTTCCTAAGACTTTACCTTGAAATTTGCGTCCATCTTTAAGGATTACTTGTACTTTGTCGGCACCATCAACAACGTGGGCATTGGTTAAAATTCGACCGTCGGCACTAATGATGAAACCCGAACCTGTACCACGTTCTAAGCGTCTTTGTTGGGGAACTCCACCTTCCGAACCAAAAAAGCGACGCAGGAGGGGGTCGTTCAATTCGTCGGGAATTGAGGATTTTACTGTTCGCGATGCTTCAATTCTAACAACTGCTGTACCTACTTTATTCACAACTGATGTGACATAGTTGCTATTCGCTGGGGGGTTGAGGGGTTCAGCTTTGACGGAAGTAATAGCAAGATTGGAGACATTAGCACCTAGCTTTTGTTGGTTGGTAGCAATATAACCTCCCGCTAAGGTCATTCCTGAACCTAGTACTACCAAGGATAAATTCATTGCTGCACGAACCCAAGGATAGGGTTTTGCATTGGTATTTTGCGAATCTATTGGAGAATTTGAATTATTGCGATTGCTTTGAGGTGTTTGGTTTTGTTGATCGTCTGGTTTGTTTAACATTTGCTCTCTAGAATATATTTGTATTATTTAGACTTACTTCTAATCATAGATAAGATTTGTGGAGCTTTTGTTCGCGTATATTTGTTCGCGTATAATCTATGGAAAAAGTGAACCCTACAGCGAATACATCTTCTAGCCTAATGCATATTTTATAGAGTTGTGTATTGGTTTCAAATACTGAAACCGGGGATGAAGTTGTTACTCAAAGAAGCTTTCTCTGGATTAGAATGAAAATTTAGGCTGCTGTAATTGCGATCGCCAACGGTAAGATAAAGATTGAGTTGGTTTACCGGGGTGAGTGAAAATTATGAAAAAATATGTGTGTAGCGTCTGTGGGTATGAGTACGATCCGGAAGTGGGTGATGTAGATAGTGGAATTGAACCGGGAACGGCATTTGAAGATATAGCGGATGATTGGGTTTGTCCGGTTTGTGGTGCAACTAAAGACCAATTTGAAGAGGTTGAATAATTGCAGCACAATGGCATGAGAATTGTAGTTAAGTAGGAAATTTTCTCGTTGCAACCTGTAAGAATTATTGTTATCGGTGGTGGTGCTGCTGGATTTTTTGGTGCGATCGCAGCTGCCAGAACAAATGTTTTTGCTCAAGTTATTTTACTCGAAGCTAGTCAACAGTTATTGACAAAAGTACGTATTTCTGGTGGGGGTAGGTGTAATGTCACCCATGCTTGTTTTGATGGGAAGACTTTGGTGCAAAATTATCCCAGGGGTAATAAAGCTTTAATTGGTGCTTTTTCGCGGTTTCAACCTCAGGATACTGTTGCTTGGTTTAGTAAGCATGGAGTACAGCTAAAAACTGAAGCTGATGGACGGATGTTTCCCATTACCGATAGTTCGGAGACTATTGTTAATTGTCTGATGAATGCGGCAAAAATGGCTGGTGTGAAGATTTGCACGGGTACAGCAGTCGTTTCAGTAAATAAGGTCAATTCGGAATTTGCGGTGGTTTTGAAATCGGGGGAAACATTGGAATGCGATCGCATTTTAATTGCTACTGGTAGTAATCCTGTTGGATATAGGATAGCGCAAGGATTTGGACATGTTATCGAGACTCCTGTTCCTTCGTTATTCACTTTCAATATTCGCGATCGTAGCTTGAGGGAATTAGCTGGTGTTAGTGTGAATCCGGTTAGATTGCGTTTAAATATCCCCGAACAACCCCAACTGGAACAAATGGGAGCATTGTTAATTACCCATTGGGGTTTAAGTGGTCCTGCTGTTTTAAAATTATCTGCATGGGGTGCTAGGATGCTTCATGAAAGTAGGTATCAAGGTACTTTGTTGGTGAATTGGTTGCCGGGAATGAAGCAGGAGGATATTCGTCAAAAGTTATTACAAACGAAGGAAGAAGTACCGAGACGTTCGGTTCTTTTACATCGTGCGATCGATATACCTCATCGTCTTTGGCAATATTTGGTTTCTCGGATTGATATGAATAGTGAGACTCCTTGGGCAGAACTTTCTAAAAAGCACTTAAATTTACTGGTGCAAGAGTTATATCAAGGGCAGTATTTGGTGGATGGGAAGGGTGTTTTTAAGGATGAATTTGTCACTTGTGGTGGAGTTAATTTAAAGGAAGTTAATTTTAAAACAATGGAAAGTAAGTTAGTTCCGGGAATTTATTTTGCAGGGGAAGTGTTAGATATTGATGGTGTTACTGGTGGGTTTAATTTTCAGAGTGCATGGACAACTTCTTATTTAGCAGGTGTGGCAATGGGGGATAATAATTAAGAGTTAGGAATTAGGAATTAGGAATTAAGACTAGGAATTAGGAGTTAGGAGTTAATATACCAGTCCTAAATTAATTAATAAACCTCAATCTCTTTCCTTGGCGTACTTGGCGACTTGGCGGTTATATAATATTATTAAAATTCCTAATTTAAACAATATTGCTATTACTAATAATCAAATTTATCCATTCCTGAAAATCATCACTCACAATTAACTGTTTTTCTTGCATCTCAATACCTTCAACACCAATACTAGTACTAATTACAGGCAAACCAGCTTGCAACATTTCTAATGTCTTTAATTTAATTCCTGCACCTGTTTTTAAAGGTACAATACCCATTCCTGCCCGTTCAAAAAATTCTCTTGGATTTTCGATAAATCCAGTAATAATAATATTTTGACTAGCCATATTTTTGACTTTTTGAGAAGGATTTGAACCGACTATATATAATTTAAAGTCGCTATCTTTTTGGAATAAAAATTGAAAACAATTATCGACAAAATTAAGAATGGCTTCCTCATTTTCCGGACGATTTATTGCACCCCAAAAAGTAGAGTTTTCGGTTCGATTTGTTCGGGTTTTCTCTTAACTTGATAGACAAAATCGCTAAGTTTGGGAGCTTTTACAAAAATTTTATTTGGTAGGATGGAAAATAATGAAGTCAAAATATCTTTATCTTTCTGTGATAATACCCACAAGTTATTTGCGGTTGAATAGATTTTATTTTCGTAGTTGAATGTTCTTGCTGCTTCTATTCCCAAAATAGGATTATTCGCAGTTTTCCTTAATAAAGATTGGGTAATAATGTCGTGGATACTAATCACTGTTTTGGTAAATTTTGGATTTATTAAGGTGCTAATTAAATCTAGATATACCGCAGCATGTGAATATTCAAAGTGAATAATATCATAGGTATTATTTGAGATTAATTCTGTAATTTTAGCGGAGATTTTAGGTTGCGATCGCGTTGCAAATTTTAGCGGGATATAATAATTTTTGAAACAACTACTAATTTTATTGATTTTAGTCAGTGGATAAAGGTAAATATTACGATTTGATTGATTAAATAAGTCAATTAAATCACTAGCAGCATCAATTTCTACTTGATTGGCAATCACCAAAATATCTATTTGATTATTTGATGTTGTGTATGCTTGAAGATTATTAAAGGCGATTTTTGCCCAGCTTGGGGATATTTATAAGTTGGTGTATGTGCTGAGATGAAAAGTATTTTTGACATTTTTATTAATATTTTAAAAGCAGAGGTTCGCAGAGGAGTTACCATTTTCCAAAGTCATCGGTAACGGGTTTATTAATATATCTGGTAATTTTAATTTTTAATTTTCTGGCATTTAAGGGATTGAGAAAATACCTTGTTGGTAAAGCGAATATTTCATTAATAATCCATGAAATGTAAGCTTTAGTTTGCTGCCAAGTTAATTTTTTATCAACATAAGTATTTGTCTGCTGGCTAATTTGCCAAGATTCATAAATTAATTTTGCTCTTGTTATCGGATTAGTCGATGAACTCATTCCGTTGAGGGAATAAGCTGCAAGTGGAGTATCAATATAATGAAAATTGCAATTAGCTAAAAATAAACGTAAAATTAAATCGTAATCAGCAGCTATATGGAAACAAGTTTTATATAAACCAACTAATTTGTAAGCTGTTTTTTTTATGAAGCAAGAGGGGTGATTTAAAGTAAAGCGTATTGGTAGTTTCTCGATGTCTCCAGGAACGAATGTTGCTACATATTCACCTTTAAAATAGTTTGTAATTGGTGAGTAAATAATATCTATTTGATGATGACTTGTAAATGTGTCTTCGACTATTTTAATTGCACCGCAATTGTACCAATCATCTGAATTAATAATACCGATTATATCTCCACTCGCGAGAGATATTCCTTTGTTCATTGCGTCATATGCACCGTTATCGGGTTCAGATATAAAAACATTTATATAGTCTGAATATTTTTTGATTATCTCGCAAGTTCGATCGGTGGAACCTCCATCGATAACTATATATTCAAGCGGGAATTTATGGGTTTGGTGTATTACACTCAATATTGTTTTTTCAATTGTTTTTTCAGAATTAAATGTTGGTGTAATAATTGATATTTTCATGATGTTTCTATTTTATGAGCGATAGGATATTAAATTTTTTGGTGTTTCTGATTCATCTAATGATAAGGAAAGAATCACAATAAATAAAAATGGTGTGACTCCTTGAAATGTACTGTGTAAAAACAAGCTAAAAAATAGATATGAAAATATATATTTATAGTTTTCATATTTGTAATAACCGCTAATTGCTCTAATTAGTATATAGAAGTAGAGAATACCGAGAACAATACCTGTGTAAGCTATAACTTCAAGAAAGGAGTTATGAATAATTGCTCCAATTGGTCTAAATGTTGTTTCATAATTTTCACCATAACCTTTTAATGCTAAATGCCAATCATTTATGTAAGATTGCATGAGGAAACGGTTTGCTTCAAATCGAAATAAGTTGGATGTGTCGTTAACTGAAAATAATCTGTTTGAACCTGTATCATATTCGTAACCAACTTCAACAAAGTTAAGGAAAAATTCCCCAACTAAAATACCAAAAATATTAGCAAATAGGAAAAGTAAGGGAAAGTTAATTTTTTTGCAAATCTGGCAAATGGTTTTTCAAAACAAAGGATGGTAAAAAAGATGATTAAGCTGAAAAAGTAGTTACGACTCAGGAATAGACAAGATGAAACTAAAGCTATAATTATGCCGGGTTTAAATTTTGTTTTGATGGATAAAAAGAAGAATAGAAGCATAAATAAACCGGAAACATTTGGATCACCGTTACTTAAGCTAATCCGTAATGAACCATCAAACTCGATTCGACGATATATAGCCATTTGGTAAATTATGGCAATAGTTGAGAACCAGCATAATATTGTTAAATAGATTTTTTTAATTTTAATTTGAGGAAATCCACTAAATCCAATTGAAATTAAAGCAATTGGTAAGCTATATCGAAATAGTTGATAACTAGATGTATTAATCACAGTAATTATCATGATTAAGCAGACTGTGACGATTTCGCTAATTTGTAATTTACTGCGATCGCGAAGTAGTTGAAATATGAGGAGAATTGCAAGTATAGGTAGGAAGAGTTTGGCATGGGGCAGTTCGAGTTCGTAAGGTATTAGGTATAATGCTGTGATGCAGTACAAGATTAGGGTATAGAAGAAGTAGTTTATTTCTGTTTTGATGATTGGGATAGACATATAAATGAATTAACAGCTAGACTTTTTTATCAGTGCAAAACTTCAAATAAATACTCTGCGAAACTCCGCATTTAACTCCCGTAGTTTTGCGGAAGAATAATCTAGCGCAAACTAATCTCAGTGTTTCTTTAAGTTTCAAAGTCGATTTTTAAAGGTTTTTATAGGAATAAAGTATCTCACAGCGTCAAGAATAAGAAAAATATCGATAGTTTTAATTTTTAAGTTTTATCAGTCTTAATTTTCCCAAATCATTAATGACTATTATTGAAGTCGGTGATATTTTTTGATTACTTCTGCAAATAGTTGTGCATAGCGTTGTGCTTGGAGTTGTTGGGTAAATTCAGTTTTAGCTTTTTCACGGGCATTTTGACTTAGTTTTTGCCAACGCTGATGGTTTTCTAAAACCCAAATAATTCCACTTGCTAAATTTTCTGCATCTAAGGGTTGAGCTAGAAAACCGTTATTTTGATGTTCGACCATTTCTGGGATTCCACCAATCGCAAAAGCAACGCATGGTGTTCCACTCGCTAATGATTCCATAATCGTATTCGGCAAATTGTCTTCGATATATGGTGCTACAAATACATCACTTGCTGCATATATTAATGCTAAAGAAATTTCATCGTTGAGGTTTCCCATGTAGTGACTGGGAAAACCTAAGTCTAATTTAAGTTGTAATTGCAGTTTGTCTTTAATTTTGCTGGGTAATATTCCAAAAATGACTAATTCTATTTTTTCTGTATATCCCGATGCTTGCAGGAATTGTAATGCTTTGTGGAAGTACTCCGAACCTTTGCGTTTCTGATAAAGCGAGTTTGCTCCGATTAGTACAAGCTGCTTGTCTTGTGGTAGGTTGAGGTGTTCCCGTGCAAAGTTACGGTTTACTGGTTTGTAGCGTTGAATGTCGATACCGTTGGGGATGACTTCGATGTGAGCTTGGGAAAATAGCGAACTTGCACGAACGCAATTTGCTAACCATTTGCTTGGTGTGACAATGGTAATGTCTAGATTTTGCCAAGCTTTAAATTTGCGTTTCCATATCCATCGCGATATATCTCGTTCTTTGTGACTGTTAAGTTGCGGACATACACCACAAGATTTAGTATAGCGATCGCATCCATTACTGTATTGACATCCCCCTGTAAATGTCCACATGTCATGCAATGTCCAAACTAGGGGTTTTTTCCAGTGGGGAAGACTTTCGATACGTATGTAACCACATGTCCAATGTAGGTTAATGATATCGGGGGATATTGCCGCAATTTTATTAGCTGTAAAGTCGGGAAACCATTGTGGTGAAAATGTACCGTAACCACGACCTTGATATTTATTTAATGGTAAATTATCTAATGTTGGTCTAGCTTGGTTGATATATTTCTCTAGTTTATTTGTTGCTCCAATAATTTGATTTTCACTACTTTCTTGATATTGAACCAACATTGTGGAGTCAATGTTGATTTTTTTCAATCCTTCATGCAAACGAAAAGATGCTTTTGCAGCACCACCATTTAAATCGAATGTACTTAGGATGAGAGGATGCATTAGTGTTTACCTAATTTTCTGCGAACAAAAAACATAACTATCAAAAATTCCCGATTTTTGGTCGATATAACTAGAAAAATCAACTTGAGTCGCAAAACCAAGTTTATCTAAAAGCTCAAATAGATCGATACCAAATGTTCTATATGCTAATATTTGACCGCGAATGCGATCGCCATGATATTCTGGTGGCAAAAGATGTATGTCTTCTGTTCCTGACGTATCCACACGAACTATGGTTGGTTGGTCAAAGTTACAAGGAATGGTAAATATATGATATCCACCAATTTTTAAGACTCGATGCAATTCTCGAAATGCTTGTTCGTGATTTCGCACATGTTCTAATACATCTTCTGTAACCACAAAATCAAAGCTAGCATCAGCAAATGTGAGATTCTCTAAAGATTGACAATAAACCTGTTTTCTTGTCTCTGTTCCTGGTTCAATGTTTGGTTCAAAAGTGGAGCAAAAATAGAACTTGCTGCCATATAAGTATTTAAAGAAAGCATCATCTACATCAGCGTTATAAAAAATTAACTTATTTGCTTCTCTTAGTTGTGCGATCGCTGTAATTTGAGTTGAAATTTTATTTTTAGGTTGATGATTTTGAATTTGATTTAAGATGACTTTAGCAACATGTCGTTTCCGAGATGAACTCAAGCAAAATGGACAGTACATATTGTTTCGCGCTGTCTTCGCATCAATACAAACAAAGACAGTCACATTACCACATATGTTACAAGTGCCTAACTGGTGATATTCTAAGTTTTTAATTGCTGATTTGGCTGCTTGACTTACTTTCTTCACTTTCAATTTGTACCTCCCTAATATTTCGAGGAACGCATTTCCATTTTTACAGGTTTTTGCTTATTTCTGAAGTTATATATTGCTTGAAAGCGCAAATGACGAATACTCGCTTTGAGACGTTCGATAATAGTCTTTTTCCAGACTAATATATCTGGATTACTAGAAGCTATTGGTATTGGTAAGTTTTGACCTAATCTACCATAACCTTCAGGTAAAAAGTGCGCTGTCAATGATTTTCGGGAATACTGGGGATTCATATTGGGAAATGCACCGTGAATCAGGAACGGATGCCAGAATAAAACGGAACCCTTTTCTAATAACATTGGTTCAAGATTGTAATTTTGCTCTTGAATTAAGGTTTGAATTTGTTCTACATATTTTTCATGGTCACTAAAATCTTTAATATGAGGATTTCTAGCGATTAATTGACCTTTTTGACTTTTGGGAACAACGAAAAAAGCTCCAGCATCGGAGTGAATATCTTCTAATGCAAACCAACAAGCAATTAAGTTTCCAGGTGGGTCGCTATCTAAGTAATAATGGTCTTGGTGGGGAACTGTACCTGTAGATTTATCAAAAAACATAGACTGCCAAATTATATGTTTTTGACAATGACTTAGGGTAGTCAATAACTGAGAAACTACCGGATTTGTGATTATCTCTAATGCTGCTTGATTAAAGGTGTTTTGGAAAACTAAATCAATAGGATTTAAGATTGAGTGTTCGATAAAGCCTTGATAATTAACTTCTAATTTCTCAATTTGGTTAGTATCTTGGGAGAGAAAATAATAGTTTTTAGATGTTTTAAAGGTTTCATATACCTGGGAAAATTCCCTTATTTTCTCACTGGGGATTGCATTTTTTACAACAACATAACCATAATCCTCGTAATGAGCTTTAATCGCTTCTGTCTGATTTTGGAGAAAATACCCTGACATAGCTTTTAATTTCAATTTATTTAATCAAATTATTAGGTGAAAATCTACCTACAAGCATGTCTAAGCATTTTGATGTGGATTTTCTAACTTCTTGATTTGAAGTTACTGACTTTAGGGCAGCAATTAACCTCAAATGAAGGCAAATTTTCTGTTAAGTAGAAGCACTTACATAAAAACACTTACAGAAGTTATATAGATTTTATTCTACCAGATAAAATCAATTATATATTTTATAACCAATATTTTACATGCTTCTCAGACTAGTATCCGTAATAATCCGGATATCTTTACAAAATCTTTAATTAGCCTTTGTAAAAAAATAATGATTTTACTGTTATATAAAATTTCTTAGGTAAATAAAAATACTTATTTTTTTATAAAAACTCGTAAAAAAAATATTGTAATTTTATAAAAAAATTAACAATAATAATCTTACTGATGACCAGGTTAGAAAAACAATCATTGTATAAAAGTAGTGAACGATATCAGTAATTATTTTGAATTAACCCCGACTGCGATACTATCTCAAGATTGACAAAGTAACACTTACTATCCTAGTATGATGACCTTAGCTTGTAGTAACATTTTGAGAATTTCTCATATAGTTACAAATATCAGAATACGCAATTATTCAAATATCAAGTTGAGCCAAAGTCGAGCATAAAGTCAACCCAATGATAGATGTCGTACATAAAAATCTTGCAACCTTCAAAGTAAGTCAAAAAGCACAAGTTATTTACGACCGATTGATGCACAGACAGGGGTGCTTATTATGAAAGTAAAATGCGACATAACCTTTATCATTGTTTCCCACAACTCAGCGAAGACGCTACGGGGTTCGATCGAGTCGTGTTTAATGGCAGCAAAAGAATTTGACCGATTGAAGGTGAGAATTGTCGTCTACGATAATGCATCTGCCGATGAATCACCAAAAATTATTCATGAGTTCGTCGAAAAATATCCACAGGTATTTATCGGTATCCAAGGACAACAAAATCTAGGCTTTGCCAGAGGAAATAATCAAGCGATCGCAGCATCACCAAGTCGTGAATATGTATTGGTAAATCCGGATGTGATGTTTAAACCAGAAGCGATTCGACATCTTCAAAATACATTGTACTCTGCATCAGATATTGCAGTTGTTTGTCCACAATTACTCAATCTCGATCGAACCCCACAAAAATCTATTCGGAGATTTCCGACATTTACTTATCTATTCCTCAAGCACTTTTTAAAAGAAAAACTCCTCAATTCAGTCTGCAAATTTGACTACTATTATGCCGAAATGACCCCACCAGAAAAAGCAGTGGAAATCAACTGGGGAATTGGCGCTTTTATGCTAATTTCAGGTGATTATATCGCCAAACATGGATTATTTGACGAAAGATTCTTCCTCTATTTTGAAGATGTGAGTTTGTGTTTAGACGCTTGGCAAAATGGCTATCGAGTATTATATCAACCCCAAGCTTCAGCATTACATTTGTATAGTCAAGCTAGCACTAGTTCTAAGTTTAATTATCTGACATTCATACATATTGTTTCTGCACTCAAATTTTTTGCAAAATACAGACCATATCAAATACAATGGCAACTCATTTCCTGGCTAATTGACGTAAATACAAAGTTGATGAATTCAGCCAGATTATCCAAATCACGTAAAATATTAATTGGGAATGGGTAATTAGTAATCTAGTCAGGGTACAAAATATAAAAACTACATTCCAAAATGGTGATTAACCTTCCTCATCCAATTCGTAAACTGTTAGAAACTAGCAAAATTTGGCAGGAAAACTATTTAATTTTGCGTGAACTCAATCCTTTTCGCGCAAAAGTTATCCAAGCAATCTTATGTACAATAGTCGCAGCAGTTTTAGAAGCAACAGGAGTAGGATTAATTGCATCGCTTTTGCAAGGGTTAACAAATCCCAATCAACCACCTATGTATACAGGAGTTGACTGGTTTGACATTTGGTTTTTAGGAATAAAAGCAACTGCAACAATTCGTATCTACAAAATATCAGGTTTAATTTTATTAACTGTGTGGATACGGGCAATTTTCTCATACCTGGGGAAATATCTGGCTAAAACTTGCGAAATCCAACTAGTTGATGCACTCAGAAGACGGATTTTTGAGCAATTTCAGCGCTTTAACTTAAATTATTACACTCAAAGTCGCGGTGCAGAACTGATAAATATCTTTTCATTAGAAGTCAGTAACATTAACCAAGCTTTTAATGAAGTAATTAATTTTGTCACCAAAAGCTGCGTGATTCTTGCTTATGCAGTCGCAATGCTGCTGATTTCTTGGCAACTTACCCTAGCAACAGTACTGGCATTTAGTTTACTCGCTGTAGCTGTATCTAACCTGATTAAATGGGTTCGGGAAGCAAGTTTCGCAATCACAACCACAGGGACAAACATGGCTGCGATCGCAACGGAGTATATTAATGGGGTAAAGACTATCCAAGCTTCCTGGAATCAGGAATTTGAAGGTAAACGCTTCGATCGCGCTGCACGTTCATTTGTCAAAGCATATATGCAAAGTAATCGTATCGGTAGCAGCGTTCTTCCACTCGCAGAAGCAGCAGCAACAACAATATTGATAGGCATTATCATTTTCGCTGTTTCCACATTCGTTGATAACGGTAGTTTGCATGTCATCTCGCTTTTAGCATTTTTGTTTGCCTTGTTTCGTTTGCTACCAATCCTTGCTCACATGAATAGTTCCTGGAGCAATATTGCTATGTTTGCAGGCTCTTTACAAGTCGTTCAACAACTTTTACGCACTGATGATAAAAGTTACGTTAGCGATGGAGAAGTTGAATTTTCTGACTTAAAACGGGGAATCAATTTTCAAAACGTGGATTTTAGTTATGACAACCAGAACCCTATTTTAGAAAATATTAACCTCAAGATAGAACGCGGTCAAACCGTAGCAATTATCGGTGCTTCAGGTTCAGGAAAAACAACTATCGCTGATTTAATCATTCGATTTTACGACCCAACAGCAGGTAATATTTACATTGACGATGTGCATTTGCCTCTGTATAAGCTCAGTTCTTTACGGCAAAAAATGGCTGTTGTGAGTCAAGAAACTTTTATTTTTAATACATCAATACGGAAAAATATCGCTTACGGAGTCGAAGGAATTAGCGATCGAGCGATTGAAGAAGCAGCAAGACAAGCGAATGCACTGGAATTTATTTTAGACATGCCAGCAGGATTTGAGACAAAATTAGGCGATCGCGGAGTTAGATTATCTGGAGGGCAAAGACAGAGGATTGCGATTGCCAGAGCATTGCTTCGTAACCCCGAAATTTTGATTTTAGATGAAGCGACAAGTGCTTTAGATTCGATATCCGAACGATTGGTACAGGAATCCTTAGAAAAGCTGGTAGCAGGAAGAACCGTGATTGCGATCGCGCATCGTTTATCAACAATTTACAAAGCAGATAAAATAATCGTTCTCGAATCAGGAAAAATAGTCGAACAAGGAAGTTATCAAGAGTTGTTGCAACAACGGGGCAAGCTTTGGAAATATCATCAAATGCAGCATGGAATTGAAGTTAATAGTTAATAGTTAGGAGTTAGGAGTTGGGAGTTGGGAGTTGGGAGTTAATTAGAATTTGCGAGTTAGTCAATATTTAAGGCATTAAGTATTAGTTTTATCTTTACCCGTTACGTTATATGCAAACTGCGATCGCATTTATTATCTTCAACCGAATCGATACTGCCCAAAGGGTATTTAATGCCATTCGTCAGGCAAAACCAGCAAAACTTTTTGTGATTGCTGACGGAATTCGTCCCCATCATCCTGATGATATTCAAACATGTGCAGCCACTCGCAAAATTATCGAACAAGTTGATTGGAATTGTGAAGTAATTTGTAATTACTCCGAAACTAATTTAGGCTCTAGAAAACGAGTATCTAGCGGCTTAGATTGGGTATTTGAACAAGTCGAAACAGCCATAATTTTAGAAGATGACTGTTTGCCACATCCAGATTTTTTCCCTTTTTGTGAAGAATTACTCGAACGCTTTAAGAATGACGAAAGAATTATGACAATTTCCGGTAATAACTTTCAATTCCATCGTCCAAGCAACAAATATAGCTATTATTTTTCCCGCTATCCCTTGATTTGGGGTTGGGCAACTTGGGCTAGAGCATGGCAAAAATGTGATTTTAAAATGAAACATTGGGAGACTATTCGTGATGATAAATGGTTACAATATTTACTAGATGATTCTCAAGCGGTGAGATATTGGTCGCAAATTTTTAAAAATTGTCATACAGAGCATATTACTGCCTGGGATTATGCTTGGACTTTGACATCTTGGCTAGAAAATAGTTTAACCATTATTCCTAATTCTAACTTAGTTACTAACATTGGATTTAGTCCCGATGCCCAAAATACAAAAGCTGTAAATAGCCTGTTCGATAATTATCCAACTAAACCAATACCTTTCCCGCTCAAACATCCACCATTCATAATTCGTGATGCCCAAGCAGATAAATTTACCCAATCCACACAGTTTAATCCTAGCTTAAATTGGAGATTCAGAATGAAATTAAGAAAAATACTACATTTTTAAAAAATGATGCCATTCTCTTTAATTCGAGCGTGAAAGTTGCTAGATAAAAATACTACTCTCATCTTTACTTTGTTCCCAAAATCAGAAAATCACCCCACTTTTTCTATCTTCTCAATCCCCCAATCAGTTTTATACCTCAAATTTCTGTTTCCAACTGAGGTTTCGACTTTGATATCTAAAGCATTTCTCCCAAACCATCCCTCATCACAAACAAATACATAAATGTATTAAAAATACTCTATCTTTATACGGATGACAAAAACACAATTAAACCTATAATTGGAAGACTTGTTGACAGATATGATAGAAATAAAGAAAAATTAAGCTGAAGAATTCGCGTGCGATATGCCTCCAGCATTAAGCTTTGCTTATCGCAGAATAAATGTAATGATTCAAAGTAATAATTCAAACTTAAGTAGATTTCATCAGCTTTCGACTTATCATTAACACATTAACATTGATTGAGTAATGTCAGGAAGTCAAAGTTTTATTACAAAATTATTTTGATAAACAAGGGGTTTGATAGTGGCTGATACTGGTTTAGAACAAGAACAACTGGTCGCTACATCTTCATCAAGTGCAGTTGAGATTAGACAACTATTTAAAATTCTATATCGCCGTCGCTTTCTCATAGCAGGCATATCTGGTTTGGTAATTTCAGCAGCAGGAGTTTTGGCACTACTTGCCAAGCCAAATTACCAAAGTTCAATGCAGATGCTAGTTAGCTCTAATATCTATGAAAGTGCGAGTTCGAGCAAAGCTCAAGGTAACGAAGATAGCGAATTTACAGATGCAAATTTAGCAGTAGTAGATTACACAGCACAACTACAATTGATGTTGAGTAATCAATTAATTGAAAAAGCAGTAACGACACTACATTCCGAATATCCAAAGATGAAAATTGAGGATATCAAAGGAGACAAAAGCAAAAAAGGCAAAAAACCACCTTTGAGTGTAGCTCGTATCGAGTCGGGAAACGGCATCAATCGCATTCCCAGCCAGGTATTTGAAATCACATATAAAGATAAAAACCCAATCAAAACCCAACGAGTTTTACAAGCGCTACAAAAAGTTTACCAAGACTACAACATCGAACAGCAAAAACTACGATTGTCCAAGGGAATGGCATTTGTTAACAATCGCTTACCCAAAGTCAAAAGCGAAGTTACCCAAGCGGAACGAAATTTAGAAATCTTTCGCAATAAACATAAAATCCTCGATCCCGAAGCTCAATCAAAAATTTTATTAGAAACCCTCGCAGACACCCAAAAGCAGTTACAAACGACACAGGCACAATTACAAGATGTCCAAGCTAGATACGCTGCAATTCAGCAAAAACTAGCCGCATCTCCGCGCAGCGCCTTAGTCTCATCGCGATTGAGTCAATCTAGCCGCTACCAAACATTACTGAATGAAATCCAGAAAACAGAGTTAGCAATATCACAAGAAAGAATTCGATATACAGACACATCACCAGCAGTCCAGAAACTACTCGAACAGAGGCAAAGTCAACTAGTCTTACTGCGGCAAGAAGTGGGGCGATCGCTAAGTGACAAAGTTGGTAAAAAAGCACCTCCAGCAAGTACTTCAGCAATTGATAGCGCAATTAATCAAGTCCTCAATCAATCCCTCAATCCATCAACTAACAGCAGCGAATCCTTACTAGGAGAAGGACAACTAGCAGGGGTTGACCTGAAACTAGTAGAAGAGTTGATTCAGGTACAAACCACCGCATTAGGATTAGTCGCAAATCAACAAAGTCTAGCAGAGTCAGAAAAGCGACTGCGAACAGAACTTAGCCGATATCCTAGCTTAATAGCCGAATACAACCGCTTGCTACCCGAAGTTCAAACCAGCCGCAAAACCCTCGAACAACTGATGCAAGCGCAGCAATCCTTAGGTCTAAAAATCGCCCAAGGAGGGTTTGATTGGCAAGTCATCGAAGCACCCGAAAAAGGAACCTACATCGGTAGTGGTCGGATGATGTTACTCGGTGGTGGTCTGATTCTCGGACCAATTATAGGTATCGTCCTTGCCCTAATCTTAGAATTACTCAACGACAAGGTTTACATACCATACGAACTACAGCGCATTACCAATCTGCGTTTGCTAGGGATAGTACCCAAACTACTCCCCGCAAACAAACGTAAACGTCTAGCAGTACCAACATTCAACCATAGAAATAGCAGAACTCTAGTAGTAGATTCGCCAGTCGTGGTGGCATCATTACCATCCCACGAAACCATCGACATGGCATATCAGAACATCCAAATACTCAACTCACCCCTACCCTACAAATCGTTGATGGTGACATCAGCACAAGCTGGAGAAGGCAAATCAACCGTAGCCTTAGGATTAGCAGTTAGTGCAGCGCGAATGCACCACCGAGTTTTGATTGTCGATGCTAATCTCCGTAACCCCAGCCTGCACGCAAGCCTTGATTTGTCAAACGATTGGGGTTTATCGCTCCTCCTCGTTGACGAAGCAAACCCACCATTAAAGAGTACATCCAGCCAGTCCACCCTGCGATCGATGTTCTCACAGCTGGACCATATCCCGAAGATGCAGTTAAATTATTAAGCTCCCGGCAAATGAAAGAACTGCTAGAGTACTTCGAGCAGGTTTACGACCTAGTTTTAGTCGATGCTCCATCAATTCTCGATACCGTCGATGCCAGAATTTTAGCGACATTGTGTAATGCGATCGTCTTAGTGTCACGGATGGGGCAGATTACCCGCACGGAAGTGGTGGAAGCTAAAGAGATTTTGGAGAAGTTGAATTTAGTTGGTATTATTGCCAATCAACCTAAAAAAGCTAATCGTTAATTGCGATCGCACTTTTTTCCTCAAATCCCCTCCCTAAATCCCCGACTTTTCCTCAAATCACCTCCCCTAAATCACTTTTAAAATGTCGGGGATTTAATAAAAAGAGGGTTTTTTGGGAACACTATAAGTATCAACTAAGGTGATGCTTATTATGCCGAAAAGAAGAATTTCCTTACAAGCTGGCAACTTTTACCACATCTATAACCGGGGGAATGCCAGACAAGATATTTTCTTTGAGCATGAAAACTATGTTTATTTCCTCAGGTTGGTGAAGTTACATCTCATTGCCAAGGGAGTAGATGTTGTTGCCTATTGTTTGATGCCAAATCATTACCATTTCTTGGTTTATCTGAGAGATGAAACCCTCTCGGATGCGATGAAATTACTTTCGCTTGCCTATACAAAAGCGATAAATAAGCGCTTTAAGCGTTGCGGGGTGTTATTTCAGGGACGATTTAATAGTATTCATGTTGCTGATACAAACTATTTATTTCATCTTTTGCACTACATTCATTTCAATCCGGTGAAAGCTGGTTTAGTACGGCAACCGGGGGAATGGGAATTTTCTAGCTATTTGGAATATGCGGGGTTACGGGCAGGAAAGATACCAAAGGTAGAGTATATTAAATCACAGATTAATGGGGAATGCGATCGCACTTTTTTGTTGGCTGATTTCTTGGATGGCGATTTACCGACTGATACGGAGTTCAAAGAATTGTTGTTCGATGATGATGAGTGAGTTTTTCAGGAAAACGCTGTAAAGTAACTGTATAAAAAATAAATTTGAAACAGTATTTTTACAGCTATGCCGCAGGATATCCCCAACAATAAAAACTTCCGAGGCTGGAACTTTAAAGGTCAAGACCTGACGGGTGCTGATTTTAGTGGTGCGGATATTCGAGGCGCAAATTTTACTAACGCTAACCTGACGGGAGCGAATTTTAGCAACGCCAAAGCCGGATTGCAAAAACGGTGGGTGTTTGGGTTAATGGTGGTTGTGTTGCTGTTGGTCGGATTATCGGGATATTTATCAGCTTTTAATGGCTATTTGATATCGCTTATATTCAGTCCCGAAGTTAACAATCGAATCATAGGCTGGGTTGGTCTAATTACAGTATTTGTTTTCATTGTTGTCACAATTCGCCAAGGAATTTCGATCGCTTTTGGATTTGCGATCGCAACCGTAGCCGTAGCCGGAGCCGTAACCGGAGCCGTAGCCGCAGCCGCAGCCGTAGCCGCAGCCGCAGCCTTCGCCGTAGCCGCTATAATCACCTTATTGAATGCATATATTACTTGGCAAGCAATGAAAGGCAACCCAAAACAAGCTCCCATCCGCAATTTTGCCGTAGCCTTTGCAGCCATTGGTGGCACGAGCTTTCGCGGAGCAAATCTCACCGATGCCAACTTCATGGGTGCAACCCTCAAAAATGCCGATTTCCGTCGATCGAACCTAACCCGTACCTGCTTTAAAAATACGCAAAAACTAGATTTAGCCCGTCCTGGTGAGAGTTATTTAAAAAATCTAGATTTACAAAAATTGCTCGTCGGTATTATCGATACTAAAAAGACTAAAAACCCAAATAAAAATCAAAATAAAGGCATAAATAAAAATTACGATCGCCAAAATTTACGCGGTATCAACCTCCAAAACGCCAACCTCCAAGACTTCAGCTTTATTGCTGCCGATTTGAGCGAAGCAAATTTACAAGATGCTGATTTATCCCGCGCCAAATTAGTCCAAACCCAACTCGATCGCACAGATTTGACTGGTGCAACCCTCACGGGAGCATATATCGAAGCTTTGGGTTTGACTGCGGACACCAAACTCGATGGGGTACGGTGCGATTTGGTGCATTGGATGACTGGCAGAAAACTAAGCGATGATATCCCCGACTTTTCGGGGATATGCAAAATTGGAATCCAACATTATATTGCAGACTACTTTTTCAGTGACTCTTCCAAAGATTTAAGTTGCTGTGCCCAATCTTTACCAACTTGGATACTGACATCAGAACCGAGGTTTCCCGTACTTTCGACTCGAACTTCACCGAAGCCGATCGCATCACGAATAATTTCGGCGCTACTATTATCACCTTGTTGGGCGACAACATGGGTCATTTGTAATGGTTCACCCGAATGTTTGGCAATGTAAACGTTACGATAACCAGCCTTTTCTAAGGTTCTGATTAAGGGTTGAAGATTGGTTTTTTCATCACCAGTGCTATCTTGAACGGCAATACGTAGGGAAGTACTTTCTTGGTTATTTGCCTGAGCATTTGTTTGAGAATTTGTTTGTAAGTTAAAATGCTGTGCCATTGTTTTGGCAATGCGGTTTTTGTTGGGTATCCAATAACTCGCATCAAATTCATTCTTCTCGCTAAATCTACCGGGAACCATTAATTGGAGGATGTTTGAGCGGTTGGTACGTGCCCCATATCCAGCTAATGCTAATAATTCTTCGACTGTAAGGTTGGTATCAATATGTTCTTTAACGACATTTAATATATCTGGTAAGCGCGTTAGAGTTGCGGGGTTAAGAGTTTGATCCATTAATGCCCGCATGACCATTTGTTGACGCTGAATGCGACCAATATCACCATTTTCATCATGACGATAGCGTAACAGTTGCAAAGCTTTGTTACCGTCGAGATGTTGCTGACCCTTTTTCAGGTTAATGTAAAGATGTTGGGAATCATCTTGATATTTTAAGTCTTTGGGAACGTAAACGTTGACCCCTCCCAATGCGTCGATGAGTTTGCCAACACCTAAGACGTTGATGCGAATGTAGCGGTCAATTCCCACACCATCCAGCAAATTGCTAACTGTTTTAGCTGTTAAAGCTGGTCCACCATGAACATTAGCAGAGTTAATCTTTTTCACCCCATGTCCTTCGACTTCAACGCGGGAATCGCGGGGAATCGACAACATTTTTAAATTTTTCTTTTCCGGATCGAACCGAATTAGTAGCATGACATCGGCAAGACCATCGAAGGAATTGACTTGAGGGAGGTAGCGGAGACCTTTTACTTCGGCGGGGGGATTTTGGACATCGGGAGGAAGTACACTCATCCCCATGACCAGGATGTTGACGGGACGGGTTAATTCAGAAAAGCGTAACCCACTTCCAGATATGCGATCGCCATCAAAAACTGCCGCTTCAGAAGGACTGAGGTTTGCTTGCATCAGTGGAGTGCTGCTCAAAGAAACAGCCAGAAGTGCCCCTGCTGTTGCTGATACCATTGCAATACCGCTCATTCCCACCCAAAACCACAGCCAACGACCTGATTTAGTGGCGATTTTTTTGTCATTTGGGGTTGAAGTGTCGCTTGAATGATTTTCTTCTGCCGAAGTTCTTTGAATGGTCACTGACTTCCTCACACTTTGGAATAAATAGTACTCGCCGAGTTTGATTTGAACACCCAGATGTTTTGTGTAACAATAACTAATTTTTAGATTATTAATGCTAAATTTTCTACTTTAGTGCTAACCAAAATACTTATAACAGTATTTCTCCTATTTTTTCTGTTCTTTGTTCAGCAAATCCGGAGATGTTTCCTTGCAGTATGGCAAGATTTTATTCAATTTGCATCGACTTTATCAGCATATACTGAGACAAAATTGGGTAAATAAGTGTAAACACTGAAGTATATAACGTGTTTATTAATTAAGAAGTATATTTACGTATTACCCGTTCGGCAAAGCGGCTGAATCCAGGCAAACGTTGTTTTTTACCTCGGACAGCATTAAGAATTAACCAAACGCTGACTAGAAAGTACCCCGAAGTCAGAAAGGTATTAAGAATTTGTAGACGCAACGTCAAAAAATCTGAGGTTTGCTCTGCCCCGGTTGCGAGCATCAGGTATCCGAGTATCCAAGCGAGCGCTAGGGTTATAGACAGCCGACTTGTCATTAGTTGTTCCCGTGTTCCCTGACGGGTATATAAAGTCCATAGTGAAGGGAAAAAACCGACGACGGGAATCATATACAGGATTAATTGTAAAGTGGATGTGTTGTCCCTGTTTTTAGGGGCTTGGGTAATTAACTTTTCAGCAATTGAGTCTTGGTTATCTTGATTTAGGTCGAAATTTTCAGGCATTTTTGGATTTTTCATGTTTTTTTGTTAGCTGAAACTTAAAAATTGCCTCTCACTTCCGCTTCGCTGTAAGTGATGAGATGTACTTGCGCGTCTACCCATAGGGTATTTTTAGTGAGGCGAGAGAGGATAATTTTAATGTTTTGTGGCATAACCATAACAATTAAAATTGTTATCGAGCAATAAGCAAAATATTCTATAATTTCAACAGGTGCGGCAGGACATTCCGTATCTTTAATAAAGCTCATCGCCTCCTAAGCAATAGCTGGATTGGGTGAGAAGCCTACACCATACCTTAATCGGTCGGTGTGGGAGATGTCACTTGTATCCCGTAATCGGCAGATGCAGACACGCAAGCTCCTCGACTGGTGGCAAAAACTAACACCGTTAGCGCGATTTCTCGCGATCGCGCTGTTAGCTCCCTTGCTCGTTTTAAATGGATGGGCGATTTCGGCAATTTTTGATTATTTCCACTCATTGATTGTCATTTTAGTTGGAGCATCAGTGCTAGCGTTTCTGCTTAACTATCCTGTAAGTTGGATGGAACGGCACGGTGCTAAACGCGAACCAGTAGCCATACTAGTGTTTTTACTAGCTTTGTCCATTCTATTGGCATTAGGTGTAACACTGTTTCCCCTGGCACTGACACAAGCACAACAATTAGTAGCACGGATTCCCGAATTGATCGATTCTGGGCGATCGCAATTGATGATCTTAAACGAAAAAGCTGATACTTTTGGGTTACCCATTAACCTGGATGCTTTGCTGGTTCAAATTAACGATCGCGTCAAAGGTCAATTGCAGGCTATAGCGGGACAAGTCCTAAATTTAGCTGTAATCACTGTTACTAGTTTGTTAGATATTCTGCTCACTATGGTGCTAACTTTTTACTTGTTGCAGCATGGTGATGAACTTTGGCAAAGTATTGTTGATTGGCTACCGACGAAATTTCGCGAACCGTTCTCACAGACGCTTCGCATGAGTTTTCAAAATTTCTTCATCACCCAGCTAATTATTTCCACCTGCATGGCTTCGGCTTTGATTCCGACGTTTTTATGGCTGAAGGTGCCGTTTGGGCTGTTATTTGGCTTGACGATAGGGCTGATGGCACTTATTCCCTATGGTGGTTCGGTGGGTATTGCGATGACAACATCGTTGGTAGCACTGCAAGATTTCTCGATGGGGGGAAGGGTTCTAATTGCAGCTGTAATTGTTCAACAAATTCTCGAAAACTTGATTGCACCCCGGATTTTGGGTAGTTTTACAGGTTTAAATCCGGTTTGGCTGCTAATTTCGGTTCTAACTGGAGCGAGAATTGGCGGGCTTTTGGGGGTCATTTTGGCTGTTCCCACTGCTGTGGTGATCAAAACTGCCTTAAGTGCCCTAAGAGGGGCTTCTGGTGGCGAAGTAGATGCAAGTGAGAGTGTTGTGATATCGGAGGTAGCTGCACCTGGTAGCGATGAATCACCACCTGCTCAAATCCCAAATCCTCAAGTTAATCCTTCTACGACTGGACTTCCGCAATTGAACCCATAAATAAAATGCTGCCTGTTTGATTGTCGCGAATACAAGCAAAAAATGGGCGATCGACTATCATTTCAAATGGTTTAATTGTTGGTTCAAATGCGGATGTCAATACCATTTCGACGGAAGTGGCTGCTGCTGCTTCCGTTCCTTCTTCATTAACTTCTACGAAGGTTTTATGCTTTATCTGGCTGATGGCAAAGTTTTTACCCATCCCGGAAAAGTCAGCTTTATTACTAAATGCTTCACCCATACCCAAGGCTTTTAAGGTATCGTTCAATGTTAGCTCATAATCCATTTGGAAACGGGGTAAGCGAATCGAACCTTGACGTTTACTAAATTGTGTCATCCATTTGTCCCAATTTTCGGCGGTTAATGTTGGGTAAAATGTGGTCAAGTTAGAATTTTTTGATGGTAGAAATACATAAAGGCTAATTCTGCCATTTTTCCCATAGGGTAAGCTAACTGCCTGAAAGTTTGGGTTTTCTAAGTACTTGTAATCGCCATTTTGCGACATCATCGGATGTGGTTTTTCCTGACCTGATGCCGTAAAAAAGGGGTATTCTTTTGTCAGACTTTTGTCAAATTGCTCCGTCCAATTACCTTTAAAGTAGATGGCGTTAATTAGGAGTAAAACTTGGTCGGGACTGAGTTGTTGGACTATTTTATCAATTTTACCATTGGTATTTTCTTTGACCCAACTATTAATGATATTGGGTGCGGTGGCATCATTGAAATTTAAATTTGTGACTTTGGCTTGATAAAATTCACGATTTCGCTGGAGAAAATCGGGATTAAATGTAGTATCTTGATTTGCCCAGAGGGAATTTGCGATCGCGAGTCGTACTTGAGGATCGGGATTTTCCAGAAGTCCTTTTAAAGCTGCATTCGCGGAGTTAATTTGTTGCAGGCTTAATCCCTGTAATTCTAGCGTATGTGCGATCGCTTGTTGTGTCGAACCATTCGCACCGTTATAAGTCATGGCTAGAGCCATTGTCACACTTGATGGCGAAACAAATACATTGGTATGACTATCTTTTTTCAAAATCTCTGAAAAAAGCTTGAAAGCAAACTTAGTATTTGCATTAACAACTTTTGGATCGGGTTTTGCGGTTGAATTGGACATGGGGGATTCGGTACGAGGTTGACGCGACTCAGCTACAGCCCTATTATCACCATTAATTGCCGCCGAACATCCAAACATCCCCATCAGAACTACACCTGCTGCTGCAAGTGCGTATCTTCTCCCCAAACGTACACCATAACGTCGTTGTAAAAAAATTTCGCGAGCATTAGTCTTGTTTTGTTTCATCCTCTCACCCTTATTTTCACCCTTTGGCTATCTTTCGCAAAGTACATCAGTCTGCATAACGGGAATTATTCTCGGAAGCGACTCACCGTCTTTGCTTCTGACTATGACATCCAAAGTAGCTTTGTGATTAGGTGGTTACAGTTTTAGCAACGGTTCTTTTAATCTTTCTGCAACAAATATTTGAGGGTTAATAACTGTCTGAATATCTGAGATTTTTCAAAGTGCTTGAGGATATTATTTCCGCAACCGTATTAGTACGTAATTATAACTGTTTGAATTTATGAGATTTTCTATTTAAATTCAGACAGCTTTACTGTTAGTTGGGGTTGTTTTTGGGGAACTTTATGTTTATCAGTTGATGATTGAAAAGTGTCCTTAAATAAAGACTTTGGAGGTGCGATCGCGCTATGAAATTACGACAAAAGATTTTATTAATTGTCAATGCAACATTGGCAGGTTTGATTGGGGTTCTTTATTTTGCATCGTCGGGAATCTTGATGGGGAGTATCCGTAAAGCTGAAGAGAACGAAGCACAACAAACTGTTAAAGGTGTGCAAAATCTTTTAGCGCAAAATCAGGAAAGTTTTCGCGACAGATATGCAGATTGGTCAGCTTGGGATGATACTTATGAGTTTATTCAAAATAAAAATCAGGAATATATTAAAACTAATCTGATACCAAAACAGTTGACGATTTTAAAATCAAATTATATGGCTTATGTCAATCTATCTGGAGAGATAATTTATACGACTGGGTACGATGAGAAGCTGAAAACTGTTTTAGCGATTCCACCAGAATTAAGTTCACGGATTACCAATAGAGAAGATTTATTATTGAAGCGACCTGATACTACTACAAAGCATACAGGTATTATGTTATTGTCAACAGGTCCAATATGGATAACTTCCCATCCTATTGTCACGAGTGATGGTGAAGGATCGGTACGAGGTTCTCTGATTATCGGACGAAGAATTGACAAAAATACGATTGAGCAGCTTTCTAAGTTAGCACGTTTACCGCTTCAACTTCATCAATTTGATGATAAACAATTACCTACGAAAATTCAAAGTATTCGGACTGCACTTTCCCAGCAGAAAAATATTGCTGTTCAACCTTTAAGTGAAGAGAAGTTAGCAGGATATTTGTTAATTAATGATATCGATGGCAAACCTGGACTGATTTTAGAAGTCAATATTCCTAGAACTACTTATCAACAAGGAAAAGCTAGTTTAAATTACTTAATTATCAGTTTAATTTTAGCTGGGTTAGTATTTGATATAGTTGTATTATTTTTGCTCGAACGTTCGATTTTATCACGAATGGCAATGCTGGTTACTGGTGTGACTCAAGTTCGCGATACCAACGATTTAAAACTACGTTTGTCGATTGGGGGTAATGATGAAATGTCCAATTTGACGGCAAACATTAACGAAATGCTCAATGCGATCACACATTCGGATCAACAGCAAAAGCAAGCGCTGGCAAAGCTTGCGGATGCGAATACGGAAATTCAAACATTGAATGGAAAGCTCAAATCTGATAATTTACGAATGGGTGCAGAGTTGGAAGTTACTCGCGAGCTTCAACAGAAAATATTACCAAAACCGGAGGAACTCGAACAAGTTTCTGATTTAGATATTGCTGGTTTTATGGAACCTGCATCTGAAGTTGGTGGTGATTATTATGATGTTTTACAAAGTAATGAACGAACTCTGATTAGTATTGGAGATGTGACTGGGCATGGGTTAGAAAGTGGTATTTTGATGGTGATGACGCAAACCGCAGTTCGCACATTATTAGCAGCAAATATTACTAATTATCATTTATTTTTGAATTTGATTAATCAAGTAATTTTTGAGAATGTGCAACGGATGAATTCCGATAAAACTCTCACCTTAGCTTTACTCGATTACAAAGCTGGAAAAATTACCCTAACTGGACAGCATGAGGAGATGATTGTTGTGCGTGCAGATGGGGAAATTGAGTGTATTAGTACAATCGATTTGGGTTTTCCGGTGGGTTTGGAACCCGATATTAGCGAATATATTGCCCAAACAGAAGTAGAGTTATTTGCTGGTGATGGTGTGGTACTTTACACCGACGGTTTAACAGAAGCAGAAGACAAAGACCTAAATCAATATGGTAGCGATCGCTTATGTGAAGTCTTAAAGCATAATTGGCATCATAGCGCTCATGAAATTCAACAAGCTGTGATCGAAGATTTGCGATCGCATTTAGGAGAGATTCCCTTTGAGGATGATGTCACAATATTGGTGATGAAGCAGAGGTAGAAAAGTCTGCTTTGGTAACAATACTTAACAAAAATAGAATATACTGATTTAATCAAAAATTTTCTATTTTTGCTACTTTTGCTAAATAATTAATGCGAAAGTTGACATTAATTTTTATTTCACCGATTTGAAGAGAGAGTAATGGGTACTAAATTAACCGAAGTTTTAGAACCGATCGCAGCGTGGTTTCGCAGTTTAAATGTTCCCGAACCGATTGTACATTGGGGACATCCGGCAATGATGGGAATTGTGATTTTTGTTTTGGGTAGCTATGTTGCTTATGCTGGTTGGCAGGGAAGATTAGCTGAAGATAAGGAAGTTGCTGTTAAAAGTCGTAGTGACCACCGCAAGCTTGCGCCTTTGATGTTTACTTTTATGGCGTTGGGTTATACTGGTGGTCTGCTCTCTTTGGTCATGCAGAAGCAACCGATTATGGAGAGTCCACATTTTTGGACTGGTTCGAGTGTTTTGGTGTTACTAGCAATTAATAGTGCGATTTCCAAAGCTTTTGTGGGATATCCTAGTTTGCGAAATCTTCATGCTTATCTGGGAAGTACGGCATTTTTAGTCTTGATTGTACATGCTGTACTTGGATTTAAACTGGGTACGAGTATTTAGGTTGAATATATTTATGTTTAACACTAAAAGCATAGCGAATTTTCCATCTCATCATATTTACCATTGAAAAGAAAGAGGATAATTTTGAGATTATAAAGAGTAAGCTTGCTAATGCAGGCTTATTATTTTATCTATAAAAAGTCGCATGATTCAAGCGAGCGGTGTAATTATATGTCTTGGCTATATTCTGGGATTGCTATTTAGTGCGCTTCCAGGGAGTGGTTTTTGGGTATTGGGTTTGGGGTTAATCGGTGCAATACTCCTGGGGGGAGTAGTTAACACCAAAGTATTTCAGAGAGGACGTAAGACTAAGCAAAGTCAAACAAAAGGGTTAGGTAAAGCCAAAGAATCACCATTACCCAGGATTTATCCCCATTCCCGGATTTGGTTAATTGCTGGTTTGGTTGGTTTGCTAGCAAGTTTTTATTTACAATATCGAGTTCCCCAACCAACAGTTAATGATGTAAGTAAATCGGTTCCACCAGGTAACAATAGCAATCAAGAGCAGCTTTTTGTGGTTCGGGGTAATGTAACTAGTACTCCTCGGATGACTCGCACTTCTAAAGGACAATTTTGGATGGAAGCAACCCAGTTAAATGGGGTGAAAGATGAAGATGGAACTGTTGGAGGTAAAGGGGTTTCGGGTAGTTTATATGTGACTGTACCTTTATTACAAGCAACCGGATTATACCCTGGACAACAAATTGCTGTAACTGGTGTTTTATATAAACCAAAAGCTGCTGCGAATCCTGGTGCATTTGATTTTCGCGAATATTTGAAGAAAGAAGGTGTGTTTGCGGGATTAAGTGGAAGACAAGTAAATATTCTCAATGAAGAGAAGAAATGGGGATGGTGGAAATTTCGCGAACAAATAGTGCGATCGCAAGTTAGTTTTTTGGGGATTCCGGAAGGTCCGCTTGTTAGTGCTATGGTTTTAGGTAGTAAGGCTGTAGATTTACCCTATGATATCCGCGATTCGTTTGTCGCTGTTGGGTTAGCTCATGCATTAGCTGCTTCTGGATTCCAAACTTCGTTAATTTTGGGTATGGTTTTAGGGTTAACTAAACGTGCTAAACGAGGAACTCAATTTACAGTCGGTTGTTTAGCTTTGCTTGCTTTTCTTTGTTTAACTGGTTTTCAACCTGCGGTACTACGTGCTGTGGTAATGGGTTTTGCCGCTTTAATTGCTTTATTGTTGCGAAGGAAAGTTAAGCAACTGGGTTCTTTATTACTTGCAGCAACTCTATTATTAATTTTTAATCCCTTATGGATTTGGGATTTAGGTTTTCAATTAAGTTTTTTGGCTACTTTGGGTTTAATTGTCACAGTTCCAGCGATAACTAAAAAGTTGGGATGGTTACCTCCTGCTGTAGCATCTTTAATTGCCGTTCCTCTGGCAGCGACGATTTGGACTTTACCCCTACAATTAAATGTTTTTGGGGTTTTACCATCTTATAGTTTGGCGTTAAATATTGCGAGTACACCTTTAATTTCAGTAATTAGCATTGGTGGGTTTATTAGCGCGATCGCATCTTTGATATTACCTGGTTTGGGAAGTGCGATCGCTGGTGTTTTGCATTATCCAACTGACTGGTTGCTGAAACTGGTCGAATTTTTCAATAATTTGGGAGGGAATTCATTTGCTGTTGGTAGTATCACCACAGCACAGATGTTTGCAATTTATATACTATTGATGCTTGTTTGGTTGGTACGTTGGTGGCAACGTCGTTGGTGGATTGCGCTAGGAATTACCCTAACTCTCATCTTTATTCCAGCTTGGCATACGGCAAATACATTATTTCGAGTCACAATGTTAGCAGCTAGTGGTGAACCTGTTGTAGTAATTCAGGATCGAGGCAAGGTGACACTAATTAATAGTGGTGATGAAGGTACGGGACGTTTTACAATATTACCTTTTTTACAACAACAAGGTGTAAATCAAATCGATTGGGCTGTTGCATCGGATTTCCAGGGGAATGGAAGTAAGGGATGGTTGGAATTATTGCCACGTTTACCAATCAAAGTATTTTACGATTCTGCGGTAAGTGTGGATAATGCGATCGCTAGTGGTGCGATTCAGAAACAATTACAAAAAAATCAAGCTACCTATCAACCTTTAAATGTTGGTCAAAGTGTAAATATTGGTTCGACGATTCTGCAACTTGTTAATGGTCAATTACCCATTTTACAAATGCGAATTCAGAATAAAGATTGGTTATTTGTGGGAAATCTCAAACCAACCGATTTACAGCAATTAATCAAAGCTGGTAATTTACCTCATCCCCAAGTGTTATGGTGTCAACCGCGATCGCTCAAGGATTTAGTTCCACTATTACAGCCTGAAGTGACGATTACAACTAGTGCGGATATCGAACCCAATATTTTGTCAGAATTAGGTGAAGTGAAGACGCAGTTATTGTTTACAGGTAGGGATGGGGCAATTCAATGGACTCCCGATGGGCAGTTTGAAGCTTTTATTCAAGCGATGGAAAATAAATCTTCGGTTTTTTGAAGGGGGATTTAGAAGGCAGAAGGCAGAAGGTAGAAGGCAGAAGTAAGAAGGCAGAAGGCAGAAGTAAGAAGGTAGAAGGTACAAAAGCTTATATTTCGAGTTTTGTAGAAATTTATAATGGGTGGTTTATTTCCCCAAAGTTGTACTAGTACAACAAGACAAAAATAAAACCGAATGGAGGTGTTGAGAAAATTCTACTTACATTTAAAATAACAAGTAAAATAACAAGCTAAATTAAGTATGGGGTATCATACTGAACATCTGCCCGAAACGTTGACTCCAGCTTTTGTAGTAAAGTTTTGGGAAGTGTATATTAACAACCGATATGCTTCACCTGCTTTACTCGTTTTAGACCTGTTTAAAAAATTTAAAATTAGCCTAGCTGTATTTTTATGCAACCCCGCAAGAGTGTAATTGAAATTTTTTCAACTTTTATTCAATTCGATGCAGAACGTTTTTATTGCTGGGCTACGGATGGGCGCTTGCGTCGAAATATGAACAACCATATTAGTAAATATCCCGAAGAAAATTCAGAGGATATGTGGGCGATATATTGGCATAAATATTGGCAGAAAGACCAATCTGAAAGACTTCCCAAGCAGCATTTGAGCGCTTATTTGCAGGAACCTTGTTATTGGAATTCGCAAAAAATGACACAAACATTTGCGAATACGCAGCATACATTACCTGACTTTTTTCAGATTGCGATCGCGCAGTGCGATCGTATTTTGAAGGGTTTTAATCCAAATCAAGGTTTTGTCCTCAAAAATTATGCTAGCGCGATTTTTGGTACTGTTATCCGGGAAACTCTACGTCAACGTCACGAGGTTGATATTTGTTCGACTTGGGGAATTTTGCGGAAAATTAGCCAAAAACGCTTGCTAGAATCTTTGGAAAATGCAGGTTTATCGAAGGATACGATTACTTCTTATGTTGCTGCTTGGAATTGGTTTAAGTTGATATATGTTCCTAACCAAGCTAGCACCAGTCGTCAACTTTCTCGTCCTGACGATGGAACTTGGGAAGCTATTACTAAAGCTTATAATTCTCAGATTATTGGTCAGAATCTATCTCCAGCGACTTGCCAAGGTATTGAAAGCTGGATGCAAGTTTGTGCAAAAGCTGCACGAAACTATTTATATCCCAGTATCACGTCTATTAATGCACCGACGGGAAGCGATGATGCTTATGAGTTTGTTGATAATATTCCTAGTAATGAACAAGATTCTTTATTAACTGAGATAATTGCCGCAGAAGAGCAAGAAACACGTATTTCCCAACTTACCCAGATGAATCAAATTTTAATCGACGCAGTAAATCAACTTGATGCGGAAGCTCAAGCAATCCTCAAACTTTACTACACTCAAGGATTTACTCAGCAGCAGATAGCCAAGGAATTACAAATCCAACAATACACAATTTCCCGCCGCATGGCGAAAGTACGAGATACTCTATTGAAAATTTTAGCCAAGTGGAGTCAAGAAAAACTGCATATTTCGATGACTTCAGACATACTCAAGAGTACAAATGCAGTTATGGAGGAATGGTTGCAATCTTATTACGGAGTTAGGAGTTTTGAGTTAGGAGTTTTGAGTTAGGAGTTAATAAATACAAATGCCCAATGCCCAATGCCCAATGCCCAATGCCCATTAACCATTAACCAATACAATGACAACTAACTTATTTACTTTCGTGTCGCCTAGCGATTTAATTTTAGAAATACCACAAAATGCGTACAATCAAGCTTGGGAAAAAACGCGATCGCATTCTAATTCGACTTCCCGCTATCAAGCATACCTAAATGAACTTTGCCTGAGTGCGATTCTACCCTGGCTACAGGAAGATATCGCACCGCAGGCAAAGGTATGGTTCAATACCACTGCTTTACCCAGTTTTTGGGAATTGGTAAATGGAACCGTTATCTGTATCGACGCAACTCGTATTGTCTTGGTTCCACACGAAAGTATTGATTTGAGCGAGTTACGGGTTCCTCAAGAATGGGTAGATATACCAAGTTGGAGGGGTGATTATTATTTTGGTGTGGAAATTGAACCCGAAGATGGATATGTACGCATTTGGGGTTACTGTACCCACGCACAACTTAAAAATCAAGGTACTTATGACGCTAGTACCCGTAGTTATGCTCTTGATGCTAGCGATATGGTGAATGATATTTGTATATTTGCTGCTGCTCGACAAATATGTCCCCATGAAGTGACTCGGAGTGAAATTGCACCTTTACCAGCATTAAGTACAACTCAAGCTCAAAATTTGATTGCACGACTGGGGGAACAAAGTATGATTGCCCCTCGTTTATCGATTCCTTTTCAAACTTGGGGTGCATTAATCGAACACGGTGGCTGGAGAAATAATTTATACCAACGTCGAACAGAACAGCCAGAACAATTTTCTGTTTTGCAATGGTTACAAACTGGGATATCCCAGATAGCACAAGAGTTTGGTTGGGATAGTCTGAATATGCAAGTAGGTGCAGTAGCACGTGGGACTGAGGCAACAGCAGCACAAAATATACTTTCGCGTCAATTAACAATCGCTGGACAAAATTATGAATTGCGGGTAATTCCTCAACTGGAAGAGGAAGGTAATGAAGAATCTATGATATGGAGGTTTGAGTTGCGGAATACAGCAGTTGGTGGGGTAATTCCTGGTGGTTTTAAACTGCGATTGTTGACGGAAGATTTACAATCATTTCCCGATAATGAAAGTGTAGCGACTACTGCAACAGAAGTGCTTGTGGTGGAAGTTGCTTTGGAAGCAAATGAGGGAATTGTTTGGGAAATTGAACCATTACCAGAAAATTGCGATCGCGAAATTCTTAGATTCTAAATATTTCTCTATATTCCCCTCTGCGAACCTCTGCGTAAACCTCTGCGCGACTCTGCGTTAAAAAACAAAACCAAACATTTCAGATGCTCCCGTAGACAACTTTAATCTAAAATTAGATTAGGAGAAAAGATAATCAAAATAGAGCCATGAGAGAAAATAACAGCCAGCGAGTACGAATATGGGCAATGCTGTGTCATCTCTCAGCTTTAATATGGATACCATTAGTTTGCTTATTTTTGATTGGAATTCCTTTGTATATACCTTTTTTAAATATTGTTGCTCCCTTAACAGTTTGGCATTTCAAAAAAAAATTAAATCCTTGGATTGATTTTCAAGGTCGAGAATCCCTCAATTTTCAGCTTTCACTTGCAATATATAATTTAATTATTATTCTTCTCTTAGTACTAGTTTTTTTGATAACTTGTGCGATACCTGCGGTAAGCTACCCTGCGGGAACGCTAAGAGCGAACGCTAACGCAATTGCCGGAGCTATTCGTAGTCATCAAATCAAAACTATATTTCAAGCAATAATTATCATCATCGCGATCGCAAATTATTTAATAATGATGTTGCAGCTAATTTTCGTCAGCATCGCTGCGATAAAATCCTATCGAGGGAAATACTATCGCTATCCTCTGACAATTCGCTTTTTACGGTAGGATAAAACAGGAAATTTAGGATTGTTATATGGATCGGGGTAAAATTGGTGTTGCGGTTATCGGTACAGGTTTTGGTCAAAAAGTCCACATTCCTAGTTTCCAGGAACACAATCGTACAGAAGTAGTGGCAGTTTACCACCGCGATTTGGAAACCGCAAAAAAAATTGCGATCGTCAACAATATCCCACTAGCTAGCGATAATTTTACAGAAATTATCAATCTACCAGAAGTTCAAGCTGTCAGCATATCTACACCACCATTTCTACATTATGAAATGGCAAAAGCAGCGCTCAATGCAGGTAAACATTTATTATTAGAAAAGCCAGTTGCATTAAATGTCAGCGAAGCAAAAGAACTTTATCAAATTGCACAAAAAAAAGCTGTTGTCGCAACTGTAGATTTTGAATTTCGTTGTGTTCCCGGATGGCAGTTATTTTCCGAGTTATTAGCAACAGGATATGTGGGAAATAAACGATTAATTAGAATTGATTGGTTAGGTGCTTCCCGTGCAGATATATCCCGTCCTTGGAACTGGTATTCATCCAAAGAAAAAGGTGGTGGTGCATTAGGTTCTTTGGGTTCCCATGCATTTGATTATATTTATTGGTTGTTTGGTTCGGTAAGTCGGTTAAGTGCAAGTTTTACCACTGCAATTCCCCAAAGAATTGACCCAATTACGGATGAATTAAAATTAGTAAATAGTGATGATACTTGCATGTTAATGTTGGAATTAGCGGATGGTACACCATGTCAAGTTAGTATTAGTGCAGTAGTTCATGCACCTCGTCCCCATTGGTTAGAAGTATATGGCGATAAGGGTACTTTAGTATTGGGAAGTGAGCATCAAAAAGATTATATTCACGGATTTCATGTTTGGGGAAATCAAGTTGGTAAACCATTTGCAGAAATTGAAATTCCCAATCGTTTAGTGTTTCCCAAAAATCATGCAGATGGGAGAATTTCGGCATTTATTCGTGTTGTTGATAATTGGGTAGAAAGTATTGATAAAGGAGAAACAATAGTTCCTTCTTTAAGGGAGGGGGTTTATTCACAATTATTGATGGATTTAGCTCATGAATCAAATTTAAAATCCCAATGGGTTGAGGTTCCAGAATTAAAGTCTTTTTTGTTAGATTAACTTACTATAATAGTGGATTTTTAGGAGGAGTTAGTACTTTTATGTAGATAAAAAGATTTAATTTAATACCAATTCAAATCATTGCAACATATAGACCAATACAGTTCAGTTAAGTATTTTTTCCTTCTCTTCCTTGGCGTTCTCTGCGCCTTGGCGGTTTAAAATATTGAATAGTTTAGTCTTAACTGTAACTTGATAAAAGCGTTTTAAATTGGTATAACATTTGTTTACTTATGTCATTGCGACTGAGGTGGGAATTACAAGGTTTGCTAAAAAACTATTGTTATCCAGTTAGACAAGGTTGATAGGGAAAATTATAAAAACATTCTAGAGATTTTGTAATGTTCCGGAAATCCTATTCTATCTGAGTATGAATTAGCAAAAAAACAGAATCAACAATTAAGATAGATATGCTAGTAACAGATATTCAAGAAAACTATGAAATTATTTTAAATGAGCTTAAACTTGCTTATTTACCATCCCAAAATCCGTTTTTCTCACATTTAGCAACACTACCATCAGCAAAAGTTTACAATCCTAACTTATTAGGGCAGTTGCATTTAAGATATCAAGCTGCTTGTCATGCAACTCGTGTCATGGTTTATCATTTACCACATCTTGATAGTCCAGCATTTAGAGTCAGAAAGCTACAAATTATTAGCGATGATGACGGTTTAAATAATGGAGATACCCATCACTATCAGTTGACTCGTGCTTTTGTGAGGATGGGTGCTGATATTATGATTGATGATGAAGATTTTGGTAGTTTAGGCAAATTAAAAACAATTCTCGACTCGAAAACTGCTGATTTTTTATCATTAGTTGAGACTTTATATCCTAAATCTTTGGGTGCTTGGTGTGTAATTGAAATGTTCGCTGATGATTGGATGCAAGCCTTAATGAATGCTCTTTTAAATTATTTTCCCTTTATCAAAGATGAAGCTTATTTCGCTAATTGTTTTCATCAAGGTGTGGAAATAAGACATGCTCAAGAAGCAATAGATTTAACAAAAACAATTCTCCAAGCTTATCCTGAATTATTAGAACAAACAATTACAGACGCTCGATTAATGGCTGTTGGTTTGGATGAATTTTGGTCTGGATTAGATGATTTATTACGGGAATTTTCAGAATATTAGTTAAGAAGAAACTTTTAGTAATCAGATAAGACAGAAACAAAAATCTACCATTACTCTCTAATTACTAAAAATTCTCATTTTTTTGAATTTATGAAGCAGTTAATATTTTTTTTCTCATCAATGTAGATTCTACAAATCCTTGAAATATGCATTGATGATTGGGGTCATTTAGGGACATCTCCGGATGCCATTGTACCCCCAATGCCCAAGGATGATGTTGATGTTCAATCGCTTCAATTACTCCATCTTCGGTTGCATGGGCTACAGCTAGCCAATTATTTGGTAAATTATTCACAGCTTGATGATGCCAGGAAACGACTGGAATCTGGGTTTTCTGAATTAAATTTGCCAATCGACTACTAGCCTTAATAGTCACCATATGTTCGCTCGGTTTGCGTATTCCTGGTTCAGGTTCAAATCGATGCATAACATCCACACCATACTCATCAGGAATATGAGGTATCAACGAACCTCCAGATGCAACCACAAGTATTTGCAAACCACGGCAGATACCCAATATTGGTAGATGATTGTCGATCGCAAATCGGGCTAAATTCAACTCAAATAAATCGCGATCGCAATCTACAGAGTAGATGCTAGGGTGTTGGGAACCGTTATAATGTTCGGGATTGATATCTCCTCCACCTGCAATAATCACACCGTCTAAGGGTTCTAGAAGTGCTATAATGTTCGATTCTCCTGGTGGTAGTAGGATGGGTGTACCTCCAGCTTGACGTACTGCATCGATATAAGCGCTAGGTAAGGAAAAAGGAATTGCTTCTTGACGACCATAAGTTGTGATACCAATTAATGTATGTCTAGATTTTTTATTAATTTGATTAATCATCATTTTGCCAAATAATAATTTACAAGTACTATTAGTTTTTATTTTTTAGCGAATAGTTAAAATGACCTAAATTCCAACCTTTTCCCTTGTAGGGAAGGGGAGCAATATATAATTCTGATTCCTGTATTCTGACTCCTGTATTCTGATTTCTGACCCCAAATTATTCTTTTTATTCATTTTTAACAGCACCTAAAGTTTTCAAAGTATGAACTTGAGCTTTGGTAAGATTAATTACACCAGTGATATCCATATTTTCATAAATTCGGGGTGCCCTTAATAATTTCACAAGTTGTCCAGTATCCGCATTCCAGATACTAATACTACCGTCTTCGCTACTACTAGCCAGGGTTTTCCCATCAGCACTAAATGCAACCGACCAAATGCGATCGCAATGTCCGGGAAAATGTAAGCTTTTGTATAATTTAGGGGATTTAGTTTCAATAATATCCCAAATTTCCACAACTGCACTACCACCACTGACAGCTAAAAACTGACCATTGGGACTAAAAGCAATCGATCGTACCCAACCCGTACTGACTTTCATTGTTTGGACGCATTCCCCAGTTTCAATATCCCAAAGTTTGACGGTTTTATCTTCACTCCCACTCGCTAAAATCTTGCCTTTTGGATGAAATTTAACTGACCTAACCCAATCAGTATGACCTTTGATAGTTCGCAAACAAATACCTGTATTTACATCCCAAATTTTGATTGTTTCGTCTTCACTTCCACTTGCTAAAATCTTGCCATTAGGACTAAATGCCACTGACCAAACCCAACTTTGATGACGTTCTTGAGTTTTATAAAATTCACCCGTACAAATATCCCATATCCGCACAACTTTGTCATCACCAGCACTTACTAATTTTTGACCATCTGGACTAAAAGCTATTGCTAAAACTCTGTCGGGATGGTCGGCAAAAGTTTTCAATATTTGACCACTTTTGATATCCCAAATTTTGATAGTTTTATCATCACTTCCACTAGCAATAATATCGTTATTTGGGCTGATGGCAATTGAACGAATGCGGTTATTATGCTCTGATAAATTTAATCTTACTTCTCCTGTTTCAATGTCCCAAATTTTAATGCTTTTATCTTCATTTCCACTCGCTAAAATGTCACCATCATAATTAAAAGCAATCGACCAAGACCAATTAGTATTTCCTTGGAATGTTCTAATACATTCACCACTTTCAACGCGCCAAAATTTGACTGTTTTATCATCACTACTACTAATTAAAGTTTGACCATCTTCTCCACAAAAAGTTACTGACCAAACTCTCGCAATATGTTCTCCTAATATCGCTTGACGTTGACCTGTATTTATATTCCAAAGAATAACTGTAAAATCTTCACTTCCACTAGCTAATATATCCCCTTGGGAATGAAAAGCAACCGACCGAACCCAACCCCGATGTCCTGACAAAGTTCGGATTTTTTTACCACTTTGAACATCCCAAAGAATGATTGTACAGTCATCGCTACCGCTTGCTAAAGTCTTGCCATCAGGACTAAAAGCAATTGACCGAACCCTTGCAGTATGACCTTGTAAGGTATTTAAATACTCACCAGTCAACCCATTCCAAAAAATAATATTTTTATCACTACTTCCACTTGCCAAAATATTTCCATCCGGACTAAATGCCACCGTTCGTACCCAATGAGTATGCTTTTCAAGAATTTGGAAACATTCTCCTGTATCTGCCTGCCAAAGTCGAATTGTTTTGTCTTCGCTACCACTAGCAATTGTCTTACCATTAGGACTAATTGCCACCGACCAAACCCGATTTTTATGTCCTTTTAATGTTTTTACAAGTCTTCCATATTCAGTGTCCCAAAGCATCACTTTTTTATCATCGCTAGCACTTGCTAAAATTTTGCCATCGCAGCTAAAAGCAATCGAACGCACCCAATTTGTATGACCTTCCATTGTCAACCATTGTTGTCCTTCTGGATACCTTAAACGAATATGGCTTTTAGTATCTCCCATTGCCCAAATTGATTTTTTAGAACTATATGCTAATGATAGGGCAGTGCCGAATGCTTCGGAAAAACGGCATTTATCTAAATCTGAATTGGTAAATTTGACGTTGTGTAAATTTGCTCCACGCAAGTAAGCTTGCCAAATAGTTAAATTTGAGAAGTCTAACCCTGATAAGTCATATTTAAAATATAATAATAAATTGATAATGTTACCAATCGCATAATCTCTATCGACAAAGTTTTCTCTTTTTTGTTGCAGTGGTTGAACGAGTTTTTTATCGATTTCATAGACTGTAATATTCTTAGCAATTGGCTTGAGAATTAAATTAATTTGGCAATTTCTAATATAATCCTTAGCGGTAGCTTGAATCAAAGAATATCGACGCAAAACTCGATATTCACCTGTTTGAATTTCCTCACTCACTTGGCGAATTAATAAACCGATAATATACTCCATCACAACATTCTGGAGTGTAAACTTACTACCATTAACAGTTTCAATTAGAGAACGAACTTTCAAGTTCTCTAAACTAGTTACAAGCTGGGAAAATAGTGGTTTTTCCACTACCACATCGAATAATTGTTTTAAATTAACTGGTTCGCGATTAATTGCTAACCAACACATAATTTCTTTCTCTAAAGAAGATAAATTATTAAACTGACTTTCGAGCAAGCTTTCAATCCCCACAAAAGGAGCTAACCCTTGATAGATAAACTCGGAAATTTTGCCATTAAATAAGTCTTTAATAAAAGTAGAAACAATCTTTAAAGCTAAAGGATTACCGCTATAAATTGTAGCTAACTCTACCATCTCTCTACTATTACCAATTAACCCTTTATCTTTCAACACATTTAATGCTTCAGATTCCCGCAACCCCAATATTGGTAATATTCTAACGGGTAAATTCTCTCCTTCCCGAACTGCGATATCTTCCGGTTTGACACGACTAGTTAACACCAAACAACTTTGATGCGATAGTTCACAAATTCGTTTAACCAATAAACTATATTCTTGAAACTCTTCCTGATACGAACCAACGTGACCATCGCTATTAAGAATTGATTCAAAATTGTCCAGTACTAACAAACAGCGTGAACTTCGCAAATAATCAATCAGCAGCGAAATTCTCTCATTAATATCCCCCTTAACTTCAACTTCTTGTTGGTCAGAAAAAAACTTAATCCAATCTGTCAATATCTTGTCTAACTTTGGTGTTTCACGCAAACTCCTCCAAATAATGAAATCAAAATCTTCCTGTAATGACTCCACCAGCTTTACAGAGAGGGTTGTTTTTCCCAAACCACCCATTCCCACAATTGCGATCGCACGACAATTATCTCCCCCTATCCATTGCTTTAAAACCTCCAATTCCCGAACACGTCCATAAAAATTAGCCGTATCTGGTGCTTCCCCTAAATCTTGCTGCGGTAGTCTCCTTGTTTCTATCACCGATTCCTGTAAAACTGGGACACCACAAATTAAATCCGGCTGATTTTTAGCAAACAAAGTCACCAACTCTACCCGCTTATTCACCCCAAAAGCCTGATAAAGTCTTTCTAAATACTTTCTTACCGTTGCTGGTTTAATACTCAAAACTTGAGCGATCGCATCATCTGACTCTCCCCCCAACACCATCTGCAACACCTCTTTTCGTCTTGGTGTCAGATTTTCCACAATTTCTTGTAAATTATTCTCATTCATCTTTAAAATAACGTTTCACCTCCATACGTCTTCTGTGACAAATACTAACATGTGATTTTTTCGAGTTTTTGTGACACCTGTCACAATTGTTTTAACTCTATTTTAAATTTTTACAAAGAAAATCTGCTAAAAGTTAATATTTATCTTGCTCTTTATTTTTAGTCAGAGAAAATTATACACTCAATAATCAAATAATCACAAAGCATTATTTAAGTAAAACCCTGACTGAATAAGCATTTTTAGATAAAAATAAATTTAATATAAACTTCTGTAAACATATTGACAGTATAAAATCAAGGTGATAATATTGGTGTCATATTCACTTTGTCACAAATTACGTACGCAAGGTCACAGCCAGTCACAAAGAATCGACTTCCATCATATTTAAGTGTGCGTCTGAGTCGATTTATCTATTTTCTAATATTGACGCAAGAATAAAACACGAATAAAACACCCATGACTCGCAAAAGATTGGTGAGGGGAAAGTCAGGGTAAGTGAGGAATTGATGCGAGTAATTTAGATGTTTGTAATTTGGGCAAAACTGCAATTTTTAAATACCTATTGGAGTTGATTGCAATGACAACTAACCATTACAGTCCATTATTTCGTTTAGTTGCTAAGTTTTTGAAATACTTTCTACTACTGCTTTTAGGGTTTGCGATCGCATACTTATTATCGATGAGTTTAGGGGCATTACATATTGCCCTTGCCTTATTATCAATAGCAGGAGAATGGTTTTGGCGGTTAGGAGCAATCTTACTATGTTTGATTGCGATCGTAGTTATTTACGAATCCCTAAGATAGTTGGATTTTGGATTTTAGATTTTGGATTTTGGATTTTGGATTTTGGATTTTGGATTTTGGATTTTGGATTTTAACTTTAACTCCTAATTCCTAACTGGTTGGTGAACCTGCCGAACCACTAACTCCTAATTCCTAACTCCTAAAAAACTGGATTTTGTCAGGATGAAGAAGATATTACCTTGTATCGGCGCGAGTAACCAATTCAAAATGGTACTTGCGCTTGGTTTTTATTCGTAGTAACACCTTTACCAGAGAAAAATCGATGTCAAAAAATAATAGAAAATTCCCACAGGGAGGGATTTTATCGCCAATCTTAATAATACTAGTAGCAGGTTCCCTATCATTGGCAATTATCGATAAAGAAAATCGTCCAGCTTATTTTGATATTGTCAAAATAGCAGTTGGTTATTCATTTGGGGCAATGCGGTTGCAAGAAGAATCGAAAGATGACGAAAAATCCGAACCAGATGAACCAATCAAAAAATGATTGGTAGTAAGTGCTTACGCAAAATTAAATATATATTGTCATTGCGAGGAACGTTCGCTCTTAGCGTTCCCGCAGGGTAGCAATCGCAAGGGTCTGACGTTTTCAGAATGTATAATTAATTTTGCACTACTACTTAGACAATCATATTTGTCAAACTACCAATTAAATATCTATTTCACTTGCGACAAATCTACACAGTTAAAACTTCTTGCACATTTACAATTTTATCAACAGCCGTACCCGTCAAACTAAATGGTCGTACCTGATTAATTTTCACCTTAATGATTTTCCCTTTCAACTCATTAATATTCCCAGTAAAGAACGTCAAACGATTACCACGAGTTCTTCCCATCACTTGCATAGCATCCTTCGGGTTTTGGTCTTCCACCAACACTTCTTCAATGCGTCCCATATATCGTTGCGATCGCTCGGCTGCTTTAATATTTACCAAGTGGTTGAGTCGCTGTAATCTATCCTTCTTCACATCTTCGCTCAATTGCCCATCCCACACTGCCGCAGGAGTTCCTGGACGTGGGGAATATGCAGCAGTATTCACCAAATCAAAACCAATCTCATCGGTGAGTTTCAGGGTTTTCTCAAACTGTTCCTCAGTTTCCCCAGGAAAACCCACAATTGCATCAGCAGTAATAGATGCATCTGGCATATATCTGCGAACTGTATCGATGATGCGACGATATTTCTCTTGAGTATAACCCCGTGACATCCGCTTTAAAACTTCATTATCCCCCGATTGGAAAGGGATATGAAAATGCTCGCAAACCTTGGGTAACTCAGCACAAGCCTTAATTAAACGCTCAGTAAAATAACGGGGGTGAGATGTCGCAAAACGAATCCTTTCAATTCCCGGTACATCGTGAACGTAGTACAACAAATCGGTCAAAGTATATAAATGACGACCTTCCGGTGTTGTTCCCGGCAAATCCCGTCCATATGCATCGATATTTTGACCCAACAACGTCACTTCCTTGTAACCCTGCCGTCCCAAATCCTCCATCTCCACACGAATTGCTTCTGGAGTTCGCGACTGTTCCACACCTCGCACATTGGGAACTACACAATAAGTACAGCGTTCGTTACATCCATAGATAACATTTACCCAGGCAGTCGCTTTACTATCGCGGCGAGGTTTCGTGATATCCTCCAGAATATGGGCTGATTCCGTCGCCACAACTTGGTTCCCATCAAAGACCTGTTGCAACAAATCTTGGAGACGATTAACATGTTGTGGTCCCATTACCAAGTCTAATTCGGGTACACGTAGCAGCAATGATTCCCCTTCCTGCTGTGCTACACAACCCGCTATAACTAGGGTCAAATCTGGTTCTTTGTGTTTGCGAGCAGCTTGTCTACCGAGGTGAGAATATACCCTTTGTTCAGCGTTATCACGAATAGAACAAGTGTTGTAAACGACTAATTTTGCGTTATTTGGGTCTTCTGACCATTCAAAGCCCATATCTTCTAAGATGCCAGCCATGCGTTCGGAATCGGCTTTGTTCATCTGGCAACCGAAGGTTGTAATGTGGTAGCGGCGTTTTGAAGTGGTCATAATTTTAGGCAAGTAGGAATTAGCGGTTAGATTTCTAAAATATAAATAACTATTGATAGATTATAGTTTTTTGTCACCGCGATCGCACAATCGCACAACAGAATAAATGGGATTTTCAACGAATTCCCCAAGATTTCCCATCCCAAACCAAAAACAACTGAGATTAGACGTATTTTTAACAAAAAATAACTGCCATTAGACATATATTTTGATTAATCTTTTGTTCATTTCGCAACTGATTAACTTCATCATCCAAAACTAGTGTTAAATTTGACCCAAACTTGTGTGACGATAGGGGCGATCGGCTTATTTTTCCTTGGTGGTTCCTTAGGGAGTAATGCCTTCGCTCAAACAGTTACAGCCGAAGACTTAAAAAAAGTGGCGGATGCTGTCACCACCGCTCAAACCTCCGGTGATACAGGATTCATACTGATATGTGCAGCTATGGTGTTGTTAATGACACCAGGTCTGGCTTTCTTTTATGGTGGATTCGTGCGATCGCGTAACGTCCTAAACACGTTGATGATGAGTTTTGTAGTCATGGCAATTGTTGGTGTAACCTGGGTTTTATGGGGTTACAGTCTGGCATTTTCCCCTGGAAATGCATTTATTGGTGGACTTCAGTGGTTGGGATTGAATGGAGTCGGGGTAGAAACAACTGGCTATCTCAAAGGTTCAAACCCGACTGAAGTAGTTTCCTACGCAGGAACTATTCCCCACCAGGGATTCATGATTTACCAAGCAATGTTTGCCATTATTACCCCAGCCTTAATGTCAGGTGCGATCGCCGAAAGAATGAGCTTTACTGCCTATTCTTTGTTTGTATTGTTGTGGTCAACCTTTATTTATTCACCTTTAGCACATATGGTTTGGGCGAAAGGTGGATTATTAAGCTTGTACGGAGGATTAGGGGCATTAGATTTTGCTGGTGGTACGGTAGTTCACATTAGTTCTGGTGTTTCGGCACTAGTTGCAGCCATTGTTTTAGGACCTCGTAAATCCTACCCCGATAAACTCAGTCCTCCCCATAATGTCCCATTTATTTTATTGGGTGCTGGTTTATTGTGGTTTGGTTGGTTTGGATTTAACGCTGGGAGTGCCCTATCTGCTGGGGGTTTAGCAACTACAGCCTTTGTTAATACCAATACTTCAGCCGCAGCTGCCGCTTTAATGTGGTTAATTTTAGAAAAAGTATTGCGGGGTAAACCCACAGCAGTTGGTGCCGCGACTGGTGCTGTGGCTGGGTTGGTGGGAATAACTCCTGCGGCTGGATTTGTGACACCACTAGCAGCAATTTTAATTGGGGCAATTACCGCATTTATTTGTTTCTACGCAGTCAGCTTCAAACACAAAATCCAAATCGATGATGCTCTGGATACCTATCCCGTTCACGGTGTCGGTGGTACAGTGGGGGCAATTCTCACGGGTGTATTTGCCACTACTGCCGTCAACTCAGGTGGTAAAAATGGTTTGTTGCGGGGTAACTATCAAGAAATGTTGGTAGAACTTACCGCGATCGCGATCGCTTATGTTGTCGCTGGTGTTGGTACTTGGATTATTCTCAAATTTGTCGATGCAACAGTTGGTTTGCGCGTCAAAGAAGAATCAGAGTTCCAAGGTATTGATATTAGCGAACATGGGGAGGAAGGTTACAACGAAGAATTTGGCGATCGCATTTCCATGAGCAGCAGACATTAATTGATTTTTAGTTAAAATTTCCGGCTTCCTCATGGAAGTCGGAAATTTTTGGTTGATGCGATCGCTCTTTCAACACATACCAAATTTTTATGAGGAAATATAACAAATTACCATTGTCGATTGACACTATAAAAATCGAATTTTCTATCTGCACTGATGATTTGGATATCTTCTGCGATTTTAAATCGAGGAGGAGAAGGAGAGGCGATCGCATTTCTGTGGGTAACAGGCATTAATTGACAAGGTAGACGAGGTTTGACTCAGTTTTTTTGCGATCGCAAACACAATAATCGCAGCTTGTATGTTTTTATGTAAAAATACTTTGTTCCTTAAATTCTAAATTACCATCCTGAATCCGCATAATTTCGGTGGATATAATTATTGTTTTGATTCTAAGCTGGAATCAAATTTTATTTTTATTATGATTGATTTACCGAAGGGTGCAAGCATTCTTATCCTCATTGATGCGGATAATATCGGTTCTTATCAAGGGATTGAACTGTTATTCAAGCAATTACAGTTCCACCGTGGACTTATGATCAAACGAGCTTATGGTGATTGGTTCGCAGCACAATTGAAAGGGTGGCAATCCGTTCTTACGGAATACGAAATTGAACCTATTCATTCTCTCCCAACTCCTACATCGGGCAAAAATGCAACTGACATAAAACTTGTTATTGATGCAATGGATTTATTGCATAGCCACGAGATAGATTATTTTTGCATTGTTAGCAGCGATCGCGATTTTACACCGTTAGTTCGTCGTCTAAAACAATCTGGTCGAATAGTTATTGGTATCGGCAAACAAAACTCAGCATCTATCTTGAAAAATGCCTATCATCAGTTTATTAATTTTGATGAACTGGCAAATTTTAATGACTCTACAGCTTCACAACCGACATTACAACTAGTTTCGGGAACGAATAATAGCTCAACCAAAACGGCTAAACAAACCAACTCAAAAACCTTTACAAAAGAGCTATTAGAAATTACTCAAACAGCTTATAAAAATGTTACATCTAATTGTGGATGGGTTACAGTCGGACAACTCGAAACCCATCTCAATCAATTATGTCAGCAGAAATTGAAGCAAAGTTTTTCCTGCAAACTTTTCGGATGTAATAGCCTTGTACAGGTGCTAAATAAGGTTGGGGTTTTTGAATGGGATTCAAAACAGCCAGATGGGACAAATACTAAAAATAAAAGACTGAGATTAAAGCAAGCAGCATAAGGTTATCTTACGTCAATATTTCAGACTCAAACCCTTGCTTTCACAGCAATCCACGTTTCTTCAACTTGATTAATGCATCATCAGCAGCTTTCTTTTCTGCCTCTTTCTTATTGCGACCTTTACCTTCACCATAAAGCTTATCATCTACATAAACCTTGGAAATAAACTCTGGAGCATGATCTGTACCACCCATTTTTTCCGTGACATACCTTGGTGGGGCAGTTGCACCATTAGCTTGAGCAAATTCCTGGAACTTATTTTTTGAGTCGATGTTTGAACGAACTATAATAATGTCTTGAGGTACAGACTCAAACAATTCCTCTACCAAGGGACGAAGTTTTTCAATATCGCGATCGCAATCTAAATAGTAAGCTCCCAAAACCGCTTCAAAGGTGCTACTCAGCAAATTGGGATTTTGATAGCCACCTTCTTTAATTGCACCTTGTCCTAGACGCATTCTAAAGTCCAATCCAACTTGAGTTGCAAACCGAGCCAGCTGTTTTTCATCCACAAGTGCCGATCGTCGTCGTGTCATTTCGTCCTCTCCCATCTCTGGATGGATTTTGTACAAATACTCACCACTCATAAAGTTGAGAATTGCATCCCCAAGAAACTCTAATCGTTCGTTATGTCCTGTTTCTTCCGGATGTTCATTAATGTAAGATCGATGGGTTAAGGCACGACGAAGTAATTTTTCGTCATTGAAAATCAAAAGTTTATGCATTTTTATCCTCTATTGCGTGAATTAGAAATACTACTCAGGGAAAAAGCTTTGCTCTTTTTTTCAGGTGGAAAGAGACTATTACCACGGGAATTGTTACATTGAAAACAAGCAAGTCGTAGATTTTCTAAGGAGTCAGAACCACCTTTACTTTTAGGCTTTAGATGATCGATGGTCAGTTCTTCTGATGGTAAGTAACATCCACACCACCAACAGCGCGATCCATACTCACGGATAAGCTGAGTTTTCTTATTTCGTTTTTGTTTAGAATTCATTACTGAATTTCCTTTGCTACAAGTTAAGCAGCATCGGAATATCAAATATGCAAAGAAATCTCGCTTAAATCAGCGAAAAACTTTTCCCTGCACTTGACGATAAACGTCTCAAAGGCACTACCTCCAAGCCTCAAACCAGCGCATATCTAATATGCTGAACTAGTATTTACCTGAATAATTTACCTTTAATTCAGAAAAATGCTAAACCAGAATAGTGGATATGCATTGATCTGAGGAGTGGAGGTAGTACCCATGAGACGAACACCCAAGTTCTGATATTCATCTGCATAGTCAAATCAAACCACAAGCAATTTATTTGTCAATACCTAAATCCAAGGATTATTTGTGATCTGCCATGGAATTTTTTTTGAGTAGTAATACTACACTCAGTAAATCGAAAACTTTTGTAAGTCAACGTAATAATAATAAGGGTTTCAAGCGACATATCTAATCACCCTTAACACGAACGTTTGTTCTATTCCATAGAGTCTAGCTACAAAGAAATAGTTAAAATGCTTGTTATATGGGCATCTTAACTGATTGACTTTGAAGCATCAAATCATTTATCGGCAAGACTTATAGAAAACTTTTCGATTTACTAACACTGTCATTATGATGCGATCGCACAAATTCAAAAAACAAATTTTTGCCCATCAACACTTCGGTTGAGTAGTTGCAATCAGCCTTTGTACAACACCATCTCAACTCAGTTATTCGGTTTCAATAGAACTGTTTAGGTGCGGTTTCGGCGAAGAAAATTGATTATTTTGCGTAACTCTAACCAAAAATCTTAACGCTTCGTTCACTGCATCAGCACTCGGAAACATTTCAGCCACATCAGGTTCCAGACGAATCACAACACCACCAAAGCTTTTGCGTCCAGTTCCAAGTTTTCTCACCCTTAGACTCTTCAAGTCATATTCTGCCCTAAGTTCGTCTTCCAGTTCTGAATTATCGTTCTTCATAAATTTCTCGTTCGAGTCGTGTTAATTCCCTTGCACTGATGAGGCGAATTGAATCCCCTCTCTCCGTATATGACACAATTAGCAAACGTCCTCGTTTTGACTCCCCAACAATAAGATAGCGTTCCTCATTGACGGAGTGTTCTGGATCGTAGAAGTCAACGTAGAGTGAATCATCAAAAACAGTCTCTGCTTCCTCAAACGAAACCCCATGCTTTGACAAGTTACTTGCTGCTTTATTTGTATCCCAATCAAACTTCATTTTACTACCATCAATTGACTTACATGCGATCGCACCAATTAAAACAACAAAATTTTTACCATCAAGAATCTTGACACAACACCAACCCGCCAATATTAGCACCTATACAATCCCTAACTTTCTCACTCATGAAACTATTATTGACTTTTTTCTCCAAATATGATTTAAAATCAATTCCATATTATATAGTTATTTGCTTCTTCCACACCTAACAAAAATTATCTAGCGTGTCTTCTTCAGTCAAAACCCCAAAATCTCCAAACGACTTGAAAACTTCCAAAAGTGCCAAAATTATTCCCCTTTGGGCTTTTTTATCGCTGCTAACCAACCTGATATTAATCGGGGTTGTGGCAATGCTATTTTGGCGACAGCAACGTGCAAATGGACTTTTTAGCCCAGTGCCAGCAGCAACAATAGTCCCTAACCCATCACCAATCCCAACTGCGGAACTGGGAAAACGTCACAAACTTACTTATAAACAATGGGAAGATGTTCTCAGGAGTGAAGCAAATATTGCCGCGATAAAACGTCCCCAGCGTTTGACAATTTTGACTGGAGATTCCCTATCTTTATGGTTTCCAACTGAGTTATTACCGGAGCAAAGGGAGTGGTTAAATCAAGGAATTTCTGGGGAGACTAGTGAGGGTTTATTTAAGCGTTTAAATTTATTTGATAAGACACAGCCAGAAACAATTTTGGTGATGATTGGGATTAACGATTTTGTGAGGGGAATTAGTGACGAGGATATTTTAGAAAACCACCGCAAAATCATGACTTATTTGCAGAAAAAACATCCCAAAGCCCAACTTGTAATTCAATCAATTTTGCCCCACGGAGGAGAAAATGCAACTTGGGAAGGACGAGATAAGTTATTAGCTATTTCTAATCATCGTATTCGTCAATTAAATGTACAATTAAAGGATTTAGCGACGAAAGCAAATATTAAATATTTGGATTTACATCCTTTATTTATTGATAATCAAGGGAATTTGCGAAATAATTTGAGTACGGATGGTTTGCATTTGAGTAAACAAGGTTATTTAGTTTGGCGTTCGGCTTTACAACTTTACAGCAATATGGTTTTAGAAGAGCAAAAAGTACCTGCTGTAAATAATCAAAATAAATCGGTAATACCCAACCCAAATCGACAAAAGTCATAAATACCCAATAATACTGCTTACAACAGAAGTCAGAAGTAAAACAACTTTATATGTGGCTTTTGGATTGTTTGACTGTACTTCAGATAATTGCAATCTGCTATATCATCCTAGTTATTCACTGAGTATATTTATTTGCTCAACCTAGAAATAAAAGTCCGATATTTTCTCAATAAAAATACTGAATTTACAGATAGTTGGCAAAAATTACTACATTCTTATAATAGACATCTCCGGAAAAGACGTAGAGACGTAGCAGTGCTACGTCTCTACAAGGGTTCTGGGGAACGCATCATTAATTTTCGGAGATGTCTAATAAATGCGATAAGCGAAGCTTAATGCCAAAGGCATATCGCACTAAAGTGGGTGCTTTGTATTTGCACCAACGCATTAGCGAACCGTAGGTTTATCGCTCAATCGTCTACCTCTATAATGAAAATATAGAAAACCATAGGTAAAACAGGTGTAATTATGCAGGCTATTTTTTGGACTGTAGAGGAAGTTGCCCAAAGAGCTAAACAGTTTTATGAAAATGGGATTCGTCAAGAAGTTGAGCATGGCGATAACATTGGTATGATGATTGTGATTGATGCTGAAACTGGCGAATATGGAATCGATAAAAGTGGTGTAGAATCAGGATTAATGTTGAAGCAGAAAAACCCCAACGCGAGATTATTTACCATGCGAATTGGTTACGATGTTGCTGTCAGCTTTGGTCATGCTCCTATGGAGCGTACAGTTGAATGATTCACGGAAGATTGAGCGAAGGCAAAGCAATAGTTCCAGTGATTTTCCGTTTACCCCAACAACCAGATTTCTCTGTGGATTTTGTCATTGATACCGGATTCAATGACTATCTTACCCTACCAATACAAGCAGTCAGTGCAATGAATCTTCCTTTATATTCAAGCATTCCCGCAAGATTAGCTGACGGTAGTGAAACTTTGTTATCTGTACATTTAGGAACTATTGTTTGGGACAATGTAGAAAAAATAGTCCCCATTTTAGCTTCCGGTTATAAGCCTTTACTGGGAACTGCAATAATGGAAGGATATCATCTGGAGATAGATTTTGAAGATAATGGTTTGGTTTCCTTAGAAAAAATACCGCCTTCAATATCATAGTTTTTAATTAGATAGATTTAAACGCGATAAGCGGAGCTTAATGCCAAAGGCATATCGCAATCCCTCCAACTACGAACAAATCAATGCGATCGCTACCCTTTGGGATGCAAGCAACGTCGTTCCTCCTTGCAATGACAGAAAACGCGATAAGCAGAGCTTAATGCCAAAGGCATATCGCACTATGATTCCTCCCCACAATAAAAACCCAACCGTCATTGCGACGTTAGGAAGCAATCGCAATTTCTCATTCTCAAAATCAAGAATTATCTCTATTTTCTCGCTGCTGTTTGCGTAAATTTTCCAGGTTTTCACGACAAGTTACCGTATTTGGATGATTTGAACCCAAAGCGCGATCGCATATTTCCAATGCTTGGATATAAAGGAGTTCTGCTGCTTCGTACTTTCCTTGGGAATAGTAGAGTAAAGCTAAATTGTTCAAACTGGATGCATAATCAGGATGATTTTCTCCGAATATGGATTTTCTTAACTCTAATGCTTTAGTTATAATAGGTTCTGCTTCTTCATACTTTCCTTGGGAATAGTATAGTCCAGCTAAAAGGTTCAAGCTGCTTGCATATTGTGAATAATTTTCTCCTAGTAGCTGTTTTCTTAACTCCAAAGCTTGAATATAAAGTGATTCTGCTACTTCGTATTTTCTTTGGGATTTGTAGAGGTAAGCTAAATTATTTAAGCTTTGTGCATAATCAGGATGATTTTCTCCCAGTATGGATTTATATAATTCCAATGCTTGGAGATAAAGAGCTTCTGCTTCTTCATATTTTCCTTGGGATGTGTAGAGGAAAGCTAAATTGTTCAAACTGGTTGCATAACTGGGATGGTTTTCTCCAAGTATGGACTTTTTTAATTCCAATGCTTGGAGATAAAGAGTTTCTGCTGCTTCGTACTTTCCTTGGGAACGGTAGAGGAAA
>JAAUPE010000202.1 GCA_012034595.1 Calothrix sp. CSU_2_0
TCTAATTATATATCTATTGATGTCTCCAAAATTATTTTAATATTTAGAAACAATAAAAAGCTGCGCTAGAAGCGCAGGGTTTTAAACCCATTTTTCTGATAAATTAGGGAATAGGGGATGGGGAATGGGGCATAAAGAATATATACAATAATTCTTTTTCCATTACTTATTTTATTACCCACTGCCCAATGTCCAATGCTCATTTCCCAATTAAAAAAATTATGACTACTTCCACTACTAATAAAGAATTTGAGCAAGAACTTATTAGCACCCTTTCAGACTACGTAACAGCCGTTGCTTGGTCTCCTATAGGTTCAACACTGGCGGCTGTTTCTGCTGCGGGTGAGGTGGTACTGTGGCAAAATAAAGAGTTGTTTTTTTTACAAAATGCGACAGGTGAATCCGTTGACTGTGTGTCATTTTCCCATGATGGCAACTTTTTAGCCGTTGGTGGACAGGATGGACGGGTGAAGATTTGGCAAGATCGCGAATTAATTGCTAATTTAAAAAATGCGACCGCTTGGATTGATAAGCTGGTTTGGAATCCCCAAGGCAATCAATTAGCTTTTTGTATTAAAACATATGTACAAATTTGGGATGCCGATCGCAATCAAGTTATCGCGACTGTGAATTTTGAAGATTCATCACCTTTAGGATTGGATTGGAGTGGTGACGGGAAACACCTGGCTGTTGGGGGCAATAAAGGTGTAAAATTTGGGATTGCCAGCATTGGGATGAGGAACCATATTTCTTGGAAATGCCCACAGTGAGTATTGCGATCGCCTGGTCTGCTGATGGTAAATTTTTAGCATCGGGGAATATGGATCGTTCGGTTTCTGTACTCGAATGGGGTAATCCCGATCCTTGGGTGATGCGCGGTTTTCCTGGTAAAATTCGCCATATCGCTTGGTCTAATGTTAATGCTCCCATTGGCGCACCGTTATTGGCAACTTGTAGCGTTGAAGGTATGGTAGTTTGGGAAAAACTCGCAGAAGAATCCCTTGGTTGGGAAGCACGAGTTTTAACTAATCACGTTGATATTATTCAAGGTATTGGTTTTGCACCAGGTAGTTTTTGGCTAGCTTCTGCTGCTAGTGACGGTTGGTTATGTTTGTGGAAAAAAGCTAAAACCGTCTCCCAGGTAATTACAGGTGTCTCAAATGGCTACTCTTGTTTAGCGTGGCATCCCCAAGGTAAACTCTTGGCAGCAGGAGGGGATAATGGTGAAATTATGATTTGCTCGAAAGTGTCACGAAATCAAGGTTTTGGCAAAAAATAATTTAATTTTGGATTGTCGATTATTTTTGAAGCGGGAACTAAAAGAGCTAAGATTAGTGTCTTTAACTTATCTTTAAACAGATTTTACAGCTAGCCAAAGTTTTAGAATTCTCACTTTAGAAGACATGACTTATTCGTATAAATTCGCTATGCTGTATCCAAAACGCTTTTTAGGATTATTTAGGATTAAATGATGAAGGTAGCTAAACAGATTCTATTTTCTTTGCCTGTAATTTTCGCTTCACTGCTATTTATAGTTAATCCCGCGATCGCAGGAGTAATCCACCCCACAACCCCAATACAACGTGTAGAATTAGTATCTGCACACCCGATTTTTGCTACTATTACCCCTAGAATATCTGATAAGTCAAACCCTATTCTTGATGCCATGGGTTGTAGTTGTTCTGCATGCGTGAAAGCAAAACTCCAACTCGAAGGTAAATTGCCACTCTCCAGTCTTCTGTGACATGCTCCACACACTCACTTACCCTTCCCGTAGAGTAGCGCGAACAGGTGAGTGTAAGCTCTCTCAGCGACTCTTCAGTGACTTTTTTTCTCGATTTCACTTTTTTGTAGTATACAAATATCTTGACAAAAACTTGGGTATATAAAGCTGCTTCAGCTAAAAACTTCCGAAATATTTTAGAACAGTTGAGAAATTGTTCTATTAATATTAAAAATGTTTGACAGCAGGTACATAGCCTGCTTTTTTATTATCCATATTTACAAATCTAGTTTGATAGTGCATTTCGGCTGCGATCGCGAAGCTTACTTTACTGCAAGAAAAGATTGGGTTAGTTCAGATAATTCAACTTGCTCAAAAATATCGGTAGTAATATCAGATAAACTAACATCTGAAGGGCGATAGTAATGCAATTCCGCTAAAGTCGAAAGTAGATCGAACCATAACCCCCGTTCTGCATATACAAATAATCTATTTTTCGGGCTAAGTGTCTGTAAATTTCTCGCAACTCTTTGAGGTAAAGTAACACGTTCTACCCAACCTTCCACAGTTCTTGATACTTCTGAAGCATCGTTTTCAGGTGTACAAAATATTGTCACCGACCATTGATATAATTGATTGATTTGTAAAGGTGAAATTTGGCGATTTTTGGGTAATTGAATACTCTGTACTTTTGCTTGTTTGCTCGGTTGCAAAGATTGTTTATAAACTAATTGTTTTTGTTTTGCTTTTGTTTTTTGATTCACCCGATAAAGGGAAAACTCTACCTTTTTTGCGGTATTCTCTGGAACATACCAAAAGAATCGCGGATATGCAGAAGTTGTCAAACCGAAGCCATCTTCTGGCAGGAGTAATGTCAGGGGTATTCCTCCGGTAAAGCAAGTGCTTCCATATCTTCTTGTACCTCCTGCTTCACGTTTTGCTGGCAAACCTCGACTGGGAGGTTTTTTTAATTTGATACGTGAATTTTGTTTGCTGATTGCGCTGGATAATAGGAAGTTTTGTCCCCGAAAATTTACTGCACATACAGCAGCAGGCAAGCCAAAAATAAGCCAGTTTAATATCAGGAACGGGTAGATTTTGGAAATCAACTGTTTACGCACGTTAGTTTTAGCAAAAAAAGTAATTTTGTCCAAATTTAAACAAGTATATTACTCAGATAATATCTTAAAATCAATACAAAGTACCTTTATTGAACCTCGCATGACTAGATGTTAATAAATTACAAATTGTGTAATTTCGTGATGTTCGTCAACTTCCTGCTACGATCGAGTGCTTTGCAATTTATAAATAGTTTCGGATTTGATCGACTTGCGATCGCGTTTATTAGAGTTTATCTTCAGAACATTTCAAATTCTTCTATAGTTATCCCCGCTTACCTTAAAATACTGCCAAGAGTTCCAATACTTATCTCTCGCTTATTCGCCACAATCGCAGTGCGAGTTCCTTCCGCAGTAGATTTGGCAAATTTAACGTGGCTTCCTTTTTGACTGACTTGCTCAAACCCAGCAGCCTCTAATCTTCTTTTTACATCTCGATAAGGTAATGGTTTAAGCGGCATCTGTTTCAATTTCTAATGTGTGAATTTTAGGAATGACAGTAGCTACTGGTGCTTCAAAATGTAGCGATAAAGCTTCACGTAAACTAACCAAAGCTTCTTCTTCTGTCTCTCCTTGGCTAGCAACATCAACTTCTAAACACTGTACCACAAACCATTTACCTTCCTACCAGATACTGGCTGTAAATCTTCTTTTCATTGTACCCATAGCCGATCGACATCATTTTGATAATTTGATGATATCTGATTTCATCCCCCAATTACTTAGTCTTTCGAGAGACTGTTAAGTAATTATTATGCTTCCTAGAAGTAATACTAATCAAGTTGTAAGCAATAATCCTATTCCCAAATATGAAAATTTTGTTACATTTATTTACATAACTGTTAAAACAGGGAAAGTAAGGAGTTCATGCCCATGCAAAAGCTCAAAAACTGGGTAAAAGCTTAAATTATTAGAAAGAAACAGCCCTAAACCGGGTTTTGGGGAGGACATTCTTAAAAGAGTTACAAATTGTTAATCAAAATTAGATTGATTGTAAAGTTATGTATCTCCCTTCGAGCCAAGTCCACATTTGGGAGCAATCCCAGTTTTACACGCCAGGTAAAAAGTCCATGCAGTTAGCAGACGCAAGTGAGTTAGTGAAGTTATATGCGAGTGGGGAGAGAAACTTTCCCCAAGCTTCTTTAGCGGGTGCGAACCTGATTGAAGCCCAATTAGCCGCAGCGAGTTTGGCTCAAGCCTGTTTGGTAAGTTCAAATTTATCAGCTTCTAATCTTCGTCATGTGAATTTGAGTGAGGCTGATTTAACAAAGGCAATTTTGTGCGATCGCATTTAAGTAAAGCTTATTTGGTGAAGGTAAATCTAAGTCGGGCTAATTTGATTCGGGCGAATCTGAGAAATGCGGATTTACACCAGGCGAATTTAACGAGAGCGGATTTGCGGCTTGCCGATTTGAGTCATGCCGATCTGAGTGGAGCTTCTTTAGTAGGTGCAGATTTACGATATGCAGATTTGAGTTATGCAAATCTGACTGGTGCGGACTTGTCGGGTGCTGATTTGACTGGTACGAACCTCAGTCAAGCGGACTTGTGGAACGCTAAATTAGATAAAGCCATTTTGTCGAGAACCAATTTGCACGATGCAGATTTTTGCGATATGACAATTAGCAAAATCGATGTGCAGTTAAATAGATTAGCGCAAGTTTAATGTCATGCTTCCACGAAGAAACGGGGTGATAAACGCATTAGAGATGGATATCTCAAATTCTTTATTAGAGGATTTGCGCGAAGCGAAACCGCATTTACGTCCTCAAATATACTTTAAGGCTTCTCTAACTGCCCTTTCTCATGCTATGGAAGATGTGGTATTGACTGGAGAAGGTAAACCTCTGGTAATTGCCTGTTTCCAGCAGGAAAGATTTTACCACCAAGAAATTCGCCGCTATCAAAAAATTGCCCAGCATACAGACCAAGTTTATGTATTAGCCGCTCCGGAATTGAATTTGGAGAACAATTCAGAGGCTAAACTGAGGGTAAATGATGAGCCTTATGTAACGGTTCCCATTGCCACAGATGACCCTTTGGCGGTGGAATGGCATTTAGTTATAGTTGACTCTGCTTATACTGCTTGTTTGGTTTGTCGAGAATATGCGGCTCCTGTGAATACCCCAAATTTAGAGCATTTACGCCAGTTTCGTGGTATTTGGACATTCGATCGGGATGTGAGTATTGCGACGGCAGAACTACTATTAGAGCGGATTTTAGTTTATCGACCGGAACTAGCAACTAAAGTTAAGCAGGCAAAACGACGTTTTTTGAGTGGAAAGAGAAGTACTCAAGTCGCTGCAACAGAAAAGATAGCAGAAATCGATCGCCATTTTGCCGATCGCTTGGTGAATTATTTACAAGCGAGTCAATTTAAGCAGCTTCGAGCCTATCGTACCATTATGCAGGCGGAGCGAAGGGAAAGGCTAATCAATTCGATTACCAATGTTATTCGTAGTTCCTTGAATCCCCAGGAGGTATTGACGACAACAGTGGAGAAATTGGGACAAAATTTTGCCCATTGTCGTTGTTTGATTTACCGTCTTGATGCTAAAGGTCAAAGTTTAGGGATTGAATACGAATCGATTGCGACTGGTTTAACGTCGATGTTGGGGGAAGCTTGGTGTTTAGCAGATTATCCCTTGTTTCAGGGGGTTTTATCTCAAGATAAACCAATTGCGATCGCGGATATTCGCCAAGATTTGGCGTTACAATCACATCCGCAATTAATAGCTAAATTACAAAGCTTTACGGTTCGTTCTTGTTTGCTGGTACCGATTCGCTATCAAGAGACAAGATTGGGCACATTGGAATTGCATCATTGCGGGACGGAAGGGTATCTCTGGAAGGAAGATGATATTACATTGGTGAGAGCGATCGCAACTCAGGTAGGTGTGGCGCTGATGCAAGCGCAGGCTTATACTAGTTTGGAAAATCTCAACCAACGATTAACGGCTTTAGAACGCAGTCAAAGAAACCTAATTGCGATCGTTGGTCACGAATTGCGGACACCGTTATCTACAATTCAGGTATGTTTGGAAAGTTTAGCAACTGAACCAGAGATGCCAATTGACTTTCAGCAAATCATGTTGCAAACTGCGCTAACCGACTCCGAACGTTTGCGTCAACTAGTTCAGAATTTCCTCACCCTTTCGCGTTTAGAAACAGGTTTAATTAGTACTCATTTAGAACCAATTTCATTTCCAGAAATTTTAGATTTAGCTTTAAGTAAAATTAAATCAAACCAGTTATCAGAAACATTACCGTATATAGAACGGGAAATTTCCCATTCTTTGTCCCCAATATATACTGATGGCGAATTACTAATGCAACTTTTAATCCAACTTTTAGATAATGCTTGTAAGTTTACCCAACCTGACGGCAAAGTTTATATTCGGACTCGTGTGATTCACCCTCAAAATGGATTAAATTCGAGTAACGATTCGAGTAATCTCCATCTCCACAAGCAAAAAATGCTCGAAGTCGTAATTGGTGATACAGGTAGAGGGATTGAAACGACTCAGTTAGAAGCTATATTTGAACGCTTTTATCAAGAAGAAGGGTTTTTACAGCGCACTGTTGGGGGAACTGGTTTAGGTTTAGTCATTTGCCGTCAAATTGTTGCTTTATTGGGAGGAAATATTTGGGCGACTTCCGATGGTAAAAATCAAGGTAGCGAATTTCATTTTACGATCGCAAATCCATCTCTAAAAATTTAAACCAAAATATTGTAACTATTTAATTTAAAGACGTTCCATCGGAACGTCCTTACTGTTGTTCAAATTGATTAAACAGCCATTTGTGTCATTCCACGCATTTGACGCAGAGAATTCAGACAAGAAGGACAATCACAACCGAACAAGGCGATCGCAGTATCGCTTTCCTCGTCAGTAAAATTCAATTCTGTGACTCGATCGGGAGCTATTTCTACTGTTGTCTCCTGATTCGCAGCAGCTACCGCACTAGGGTTTTTGCTACGTTCGCAGACAAAATTATGCTGTGCCGAATGGGGCGATCGCATACAAGCCAGGGAATCTTGTTGAATGACTTCATTCGCTTGCACTGGTTGAGTTGTCATCACCATCGACATTATCGAAGCGAACAACGCAGGACTAGAAAACAATGTGAGGGCAAATTTTCGATTCATTTACTTTTTAGGGGGTAATCGATCGCAGATGGTTGAACTTCAATATTTTCACATCAGTTGGCTGTTGCTCAGTAGATTTTATACAAAGTCATGATTTTTGTCATGTATGTTACCCACAAATCACGTATGATTTGACTTTACCCCTGGTTTTCAGCCCATAATTAGTGAGCATTAGACTGATTTTTAATGCAATGTAATTTTGAGTATCAATCAACCAAAAAAGGTGAAAATTTCCTATCGAACATACCAAGTTTATGGCAGAGACTCGATTTATATCTGCCAAGTTCCCAACAAAAAATTCTCGTCGTGACTGTCGTCAAGTTTAACTAAGGAATGCATACTTGATTGACCGGAGGCAGAGGCTCTAGCCTCGTTCCCAGGCTGGAGCGTGGAAACAAGACTAGATAAAGAAATTCGTTAAAGCAGCAAGAACGGCAAAATTTGAGTTAAACATCTTCTCCCAACTCTAGATTATTCAGTACATCTACATCCACTAGTCGCTAATTATACATAATGGCTACAGACTGAAATCATAAGACCTCACGGTATGCGGGAAACTCAGTCACTTTAGTGCTGAGAGGGAAGCGACACGTAGCTTGCTTCTCGAAGAGTGCGGTTTTAACCGCATTCAATCTTTTAATTTGAGTAGGCAAAACCATCTTTTTTATGAATAGCTTTGCAGTATTTGTATGAGATGCCTTGGACTAATTCGTTAGATGTGGAAATATTAAAACTACCAGTAGTTCTAACTGCAACACGTCCAACATATTCACCAATTTTTTTACCACTAGTAACAACTGCTTTAACAATATCCCCAGTTTGAAACCCCTTAACAAATTTGAATCTCGGAACATATCTAGAAGGGAACCCGTATTTATCGGTTCTACACGATTGTCTAGAACCATGTCCATTAGCTGTAATTAACAAAGGTTTAACACCTTTAATATTGAGAATTGGAGTTGATTTCCCAATACAAGCAGCATCAATCCAATGAGTTTTCTCTAGTGTTTGTTGATTGCGATTGAATTTTGTTAAACCTCCTGAAGCTGTCTCTACTGGTAATCCAGTCGCTTTTAGAACTCTCAGTAACGCAAACCGGGTAGTATTAACTGCTGCTGCATCTGCCAATGGTCGTTTTGCTTGTTTCAGAATTTTTTCTAACCTCGATGGGTCTTTTTTGAGAAATTCTTTAATCTCTTTAGTTCCTTTTTTTGTATTACATTTCTCGCAACTTAAGGTAAGGTTTGTTATTGAATTACTACCTCCTTTTGCGCGTGGATGAATATGTTCTACTTGCAAAGGAACATCTTTAACTCCGCAATAGGCACATTGTCTACGTAGTTTTTCTAATAGATATTCTCTGGTTTCGTAACCAGCCAAAGTGCCTTGTTGATATTCTTTACCTTGAATATCTGGGTTAGACATTAGCTGCATATCAAAACGAACTAACTCTTGACTAATAGCAACAATAGGTGCAAACCTACATAGTTTATTAACCCAAGTTTTGATATTTTCTATTCGACTTTGTAAGCTTGGTGCTAACCATCCATCTGGTCTAGTTCTATTTAGAAATCTGGGTTTCCGATATCTAGTTTTTCTAGCGCGCCTACCTCGTCTTAATTGTCTTCTTGAAGTTAAAGCATCTCGAATTGCAAAACCTCTATGCTTTAACTCAGCCGCAAATACAACTTCTCCAGTAGAATCGTTGACTAATGCAATTCCTGTATATTTTGCACCAGGGTCAACCTTTAATCGCAGTGGTGAAACTTCAACATTTGGACGGGATTCTTTGAGGATGATTGTAAACGGAAATCTTCTAAAAATCGCTGCTTTTTTGTTTCGTAATAATTGCCTTGCTTGTGCTGGATGAATTGGGTCTAAAGGTTTTTTGTTTGTGTCTAATACGAATATTTTGGACATAAGTCCCTCCATTTCTGGGTAATGTTAGCTTCGTCAATGTTTTAAGAGCTTTTTAGATTTGCAACACTGTTTCAGTGACTTTAAAACTGTTTAATTGCAAATGACATGGCAGGGAACTAGCTTGTCTGACGACACGCTTACGCGAACGCATTCCAAGGTGTCGTGACTCAAAAAACGTAGTCCGCAAAGACTTAGACTGGTCAACATAGCTTGCAATTTCTTACAAGCTCAGTCCCTTTAGGGCTGAGTTATTGACATTTGTATACAAGATAAAGCGGATATGAATTTACCAGATAGCTTATAAAGATTTGGTAATTTTTACTTTATTAGCTTGTTTCATTCCTGGTATAAAGTACATGATTTGAATGATTATACGTAATAAAGTGTATAACTTATGGATTATTTACCATACCAGTTTTTATGCTAATCTATCAGAAACATTACTGATACGGTAGAGCATGAAAATACTCTAGGTGCTTTGTTTTCCGAAAGTAGATGTCTATGTATTTGCAGTCAAACTGTGCAATTGATTAAACAAATCTAAAGAAATTTTACGCTATTTTACAGAAAACACCATATTAGGTTTGTATCTAAAATTTGCGAATTTATTAATTTCTCGGCAATGTTACAGCGAGGGTCTCATGGTACACCAGGGTAATATTCAATCAGATATGTCCCTGACATTGGAAGAACGAAGTCGTTCGCTCCAGTCTAGCTACTCGATTATGGGAGTTCTCCCCAATAAAAGAAGTAGGGTTACAGCAGTTACGACAACGAGTGAAAGCTCCACAACGGACTTTCTCATCGATCCATCTGCACGATTGTCTCCTTTTTTTTCACATAATGACCTTGAACTTTGCGGTTCTGTTGCAGAATCAACAACAGAATTAAATATTGCCAGCAGTGGTGAATTTGCAGGTACTGAGGTCGAAACTGAAGAAAGGACAGGGAGTTGCGTGTCTCTAAACTTGGGAATATTGAAATGTTTTGAATCTGTTAAACGGCAGTATGAAGAACTAGGGATTATTTTTAGTAATTGCATTGCCATAAAGCCTTCTAACCCAGCATTTCCGGCTAATAATGGTTCGATTGTGTTGATGGGAGCGCCAAAAAGCGGATTTTTAGAAGCTGCTTTTGTGCATCCAGTAAATATCGCTAAGGTACATATTACCAGTTCGCAGAGGTTAATTATGTCAGCTTACGATCGCGATCGTCAATTGTTAGTCCAGAATATATTACCTGGGGCAAATCTCGCGAATACGGACTCGCCACTTCCCCCGAATATTTTATTATCAGTAAAAGCTAGAGACATCTACAGCATTAACTTATGCGCGTTTGATGGACAATTCACCATCGACGAGTTCCGTTTCTGCTTTTGACCAAAATAAAAATATCTGAATTGTTCGGTAATTGCCCTATTTTACAAGCAAAAGCCATATATTATAAATCTGGTGATTAAGTAGGTAAATACAGTGGCACAGGCTTTGTCATCGTGGCAGCAATTAATTAACCATCTGCCCAACTGGACGCTTCCAGAATTTAAGACAGGAGCCACGAAACAGCGAAATGTTAAGCGATTTCGGGAGCCAGGAAAGGTACTAGGAATCCTAACAGTGATTGTTGCTATGCTGTTGTGGGACTGGAAGTTGTTGCTGGCTAGTGGGATTGGGATTGGGTCAATGGCATCGGTTTACTCGATGCAAAAGTGGAATTGGCAAAAATACTGGTCTGATTTGAGTCAATTTGTTCGCAGTCCAAATCGTCGTTTTGCGGTAGCAGTACTGAGTGGTGCTATAACTACTTTGAGTACTTACATGGCGATCGCAGTTTGGATTGGTTCTAAAAATCCCTGGATTGCAACAGGTGCAATTTTACAGGGTACGGGTACTCTACTAATTTTGATTTTATTAATAGGGCTAATTTTTAATAGTCAAGACAACAAAGACCAAAATCAAATAGACCAACTATTAATAAAACTAACCGATTCAGACCCTCTTAAACGTCTGATTGCTGTACGTCAACTCACAAAATTAGTTACGACTCCTCACATTAATGCATCCGAACAGCAAAGTATTACAGAATGCTTGCAACTCTTACTTACTCAGGAGCAAGAAACTTTAATTCGAGATGCAGCGTTTGAGAGTTTGCAAAGGATTGATGCAGCAAACCCCGAACCAAAACCTTTAAAACCCTTAAAAATTAAAATCAAGCAGCAAGCCTATTAAAAAAGGGAAAAATTAAAAAGGGAAAAAACAGGAAAATTCATCACGAACACTTTCTTTAAGGCAGTCAGGGCAGGGATACCTGCCCCTACGCAATATTTTGGAATAATTTATTCGCTCATGCCCAATTCCCAATGCCCAATGCCCAATGCCCAATGCCCAATTCCCAATG
>JAAUPE010000203.1 GCA_012034595.1 Calothrix sp. CSU_2_0
TCGCCCTTGCCCCTTGCCCTCTGCCCACTGCCCTCTCGGCCTCCTGTCCCCATTGCCCACCTGCCCCTTGCCCCACTTCTTACTCATCCCTTCACACGCAGATAAATATTAAATATGAATGAAAATCTCCGTGACGTGCAGGTGCTGCCAATTGCGACGAACACCACAGTATTGCGATCGCGTAGTTGGACAAGACAACGTTTTGAAATCGAATATGCGCTTTCTCGGGGTACTACGTCAAATTCCTATGTGATTCAAGCTGACAAAATCGCGATTATTGACCCACCTCCAGAAACTTTTACGGAAATATATCAGGAAGCACTGCGTCGGTGTTTGGAGTTAGAGAAAATTGACTATGTAATCATTGGTCACTTTAATCCGAATCGCGTGCAACGTTGCGGGCATTATTAGAGATTGCCCCTGATGTGACTTTTGTCACTTCAGTTACAGGTGCAGCTTATCTAAAAACAGCTTTTTCTAACCCGAATTTGAAAGTATTGGCAATGCGGGGGAAGGAAACCTTAGATTTGGGTAAAGGTCACATTCTCAAATTTATCCCTACTCCCAGTCCAAGATGGACAGAAGGGCTTTGCAGCTACGACCAGCAAACACAAATTCTTTATACAGATAAGCTATTTAGTGCCCATGTTTGCGGAGATGAAATTTTTGATGAGGATTGGGGCAAATTCAAAGAAGACCAACGCTACTATTACGATAGCGTCATGGCTCCCAATGCCGTTCACATCAAAGCCGCATTAGAAAAGATTGCCGATTACCAGGTGCGAATGATTGCCACCGGACACGGACCTTTGCTACGTTATGGCTTGATCGAACTGGTAAAATCCTACAAAGAATGGAGTCAATCACAAACCGAAAGGGAAATTAAAGTCGCTTTATTGTACGCTTCCGCTTACGGGAATACAGCGACTTTAGCACAAGCGATCGCATTGGGCTTAACTAAGGGTGGTGTGGCAGTTGAATTGATGAACTGCGAATTTGCCGAACCCGAAGAAATCAAGGATGCAGTCGAAAAATCGGAAGGTTTTATTATTGGTTCTCCCACGATTGGAGGACATGCACCAACCCCGATTCATACCGTATTAGGAACAGTTTTATCGATTGGTGATAACAACAAATTAGCTGGTGTATTTGGTTCCTATGGTTGGAGTGGTGAAGCATTCGATTTAATCGAAGGCAAGCTCAGGGAAGCTGGCTTTAGATTTGGGTTTGAAACAATACGCGCCCGGTTCAAACCATCCGACAAAATACTGAAAGATTGCGAAGAAGCAGCCATCGATTTCGCCCAAACCCTAAAACGTGCGAGGAAACTCAGATTGCCCCAACCAGCCGCCAGTCCAGTCGAGCAAGCCGTCGGTCGTATCGTCGGTTCGGTATGCGTGATTACAGCACAACAAGGCGAAATCTCCACGGCAATGATGGGGGCTTGGGTATCACAAGCGACATTTAACCCACCAGGACTAACAATGGCGATCGCCAAAGAACGTGCGATCGAATCCTTGTTACATTCTGGTAGCAAGTTTGCCTTGAATATCCTAGCCGAAGGCAAGCATCAGGAATATATGAAACACTTCCGTAAGAATTTTGCCCCTGGGGAAGACAGATTTGCGGGGTTTGTCACAACTACTGCTGATAACGGTTGTGTTGTGTTTGTCGAAGATGCTGCTGCCTATCTCGAATGTACCGTCAGTAAGCGGATGGAATGCGGTGACCACTGGGTAATATATGCAACAATTGATAACGGTAAGTTGATTAAACCCGATGCTATCACAGCAATGCATCACCGGAAATCGGGAAATTTTTATTAAGGAATGAGAATTTAATAATTGGTGTCAACTTAACGCGAAACCCCGATAAAAGCGTTATTTTGATTTCATTCGATACTGCTTAGTTATACCAATTCAAATAATGATTGCAACATATCCAACGGTATAGACGTAGCAGTTATACCAATTCAAATAATGATTGCAACACATCCAACGGTAGAGACGTAGCACTGCTACGTCTCTACAAATATCTATCTGTCACGTTGTTTTTTCAAATTGGTATTACTAGGGAACCCTTAAATGCTTGTAAAGCTTGTTTGGCTTTGTCACCGATTGCAAAAGATGTCATAGAATTCTCCGATCGCTTTTTGTTAACTCCAGTCAAATGCATTTGCTGAAGTTGCTTAATTGGTATACTCCACAACATCTTAGAAATTTGCGATCGCACTTTAACCTCACTATAGTTAGAGAAATTTTTAATTACTATTGGCAGATGTATGTAGTTATATATAAAGTAATTGACAAAAAGCAAGAGACGTTCTCGGAGAACGTCTCTTGAGTCTTTATTCAACAAAGTCAGAATTTTCCTTGAAAATTAACCGACTGTCACAACTGTTGGTTCTAAAATAACAGTGATTTTGAGATTAAACTCGGTTTCAAATACTTCTTTGCTGTAATCTAAACTCCAAAGTTCTAATGAACAGTCATCATTAGCATGGAGAGGATAAACGCGCAGTTTAAAATCTTTTGTCTGGGGATTATAATCGCATTGAATACGGGAAATTGCACCAATTTGTCTGCGGTCTAATGCTGTTGCTAAACGCAAAATTGCACTCAAATGATTAACTAGTAAGCGATGCTCTTTATCTAGTAAATTGCGATAGTTTTCATGCTTTTTCTTGGGTGGAGATTTGCGGTGATAGCGGGCAATATTAGCGATAATTTCTATCTCAGTTTCCGTATAACCAAGTAATTCACTATTACGAACGAGATAGTATGAATGTTTGTGGTGCGAAGAATGGCTGATATAGTGACCACAATTATGTAAAATGGCAGCAGCCCAAAGTAATTGATGTACTTCTGTATCCCAGTTGTGGAGAGTACCTTTGGTTTGCTCAAACAAACTTAAAGCAAATGTGGCTACTCTCTCACTATGCTGTAAATTCACGTGATATTTCTTCGCAGTTTTCAAGACACTACGTTGACGAACCGAACCTTGGTAGCGCAAACGGTCTTCGATTAAACCGTGGGTAAGCATCCAATCGACTATAACACCTTCACGTAAAGAACGTTCGCATACGGTGATAGATTCAGCATTAAGTAAAGTCATTGCTTCTTGCAAGACTACTGCACCTGCTAAAATCACCTCAGAACGCTTTCTGGCATTCCAGGAATTGCCGATCTTTCGATATTATTCAGACATCGGAAACGGTTTACCAATTCACGTAAATCCCGCAAGGGAAATTGATAACCGTTGAGGGTAGAAGGAACAAACCCCAAATGTTCGCGAGCATGGATTGCAGCAATTGTTTCGATTGTTCCCGAAGTTCCAACCAAACGGGGAGAATCTCCAAACTGGATATTTGCGACAACTTGCTCCACCGAGCGCTCTAGCATTCCCCTAATGTATGCTTGAAGATATTCAAATTCAATTGGGTTAATCGGGTCAGTGGTAATTAATTCACTAGTCAAACGTACCGCACCAATTTTAGTACTAGTTAGCGTTCGCTCTTGATAACTGTCACCTAAAATTATCTCTGTCGAACCACCACCAATATCAATAATTGTATGAGGTTGATTATTAAATTCCATCCCCGACAGCACACCCAAATAAATCCGACGTGCTTCCTCTTGTCCGGAAATTAAATCAACCTTTAACCCTAATTGCACCTCAATATCCTGGAGAAAATCCCTGCCATTGGGTGCTTCACGAGTTGCAGAAGTCGCTACAGCAATAATTGTTTCAGTGTCGAAAGTTTTAGCAACTTCCTGAAACCTCCGCAAAGCTGCGATCGCACGCTCCATTATTTTTGGCTTGAGATTACCCGTTTCCAAATCGCGATCGCCTAAGCGAACTGTTTCTTTCTCTCTGGCAATAATACTAAATGATGGCAATGTCGGTTCAACTCGGACAATGACCATGTGTAACGAATTTGTTCCTAAGTCAATGGCAGCGATAATTCGCTGATGTTCTGCCATTGGAGTCGGAATCATCTCCCTGCTAGCCGAAACCAAATCCACCATTTGTGTTCTCTCTCTATTCTCGATGCAAAAGGTTCGTTACGCCAAGAAGGCATATTATTTTGTGTAACGTTGTAAAACTAATTAATTTCAGGTTCAGTTAGCTCTAAATTAAGCTATTTCTGACTTTCCCTGTGTCGAAATCTTCACCAAGCTGCTTAAACTTAAATATTGTACATTTTGCGTTCTACATTTTACAAATAACAAATAACTAATAACAAATAAAGTTATTCTAGGAATGTCAAGATTGTAGAACTTACGCAAAGCAACCGGGTTTCTGGCTTCATGTGCATAAGTCCTAGATTGTTAATTTTCTTTTCAAACTACTATTTACGGTTTTATGTTGAATTCCACCCATAGCAAGCAGGAAGCAGTTTGGTTAAGTGTAATCAGGCTTTTACGCTGGCACAAACCCGAAGGTAGACTAATTTTAATGATTCCCGCTTTATGGGCTGTATTTATAGCAGCAGCAGGCAAACCACCTCTACCTTTAGTGGGGGTAATTATCCTGGGAACCCTGGCAACGAGTGCTGCTGGTTGCGTCGTTAACGATTTGTGGGATCGAAATATCGATCCAGAAGTCGAACGAACCCGCAATCGTCCTTTAGCATCCCGTGCGCTGTCGGTAAAAGTTGGCTTGGTTGTGGCGATTTTGTCAATGGCATGTGCTGCAATTCTTGCTTTTTACCTGAACCCGCTATCATTTTGGTTGTGTGTAGCCGCCGTACCTGTTATTATCCTATATCCCGGTGCAAAAAGAGTATTCCCCGTACCTCAATTAGTCCTTTCCATTGCTTGGGGTTTTGCTGTTTTAATTAGTTGGACTGCTGTCACCAAGAGTCTTTCCCTCCCAGCTTGGTTGTTATGGGGAGCTACTGTATTCTGGACATTGGGATTTGATACGGTTTATGCAATGTCCGATAGAGAAGACGACAAACGCATTGGTGTTAACTCCAGCGCTTTGTTTTTTGGTAAATATGTCGAGAGTGCGATCGCATTTTTCTATGCAGGTACTATCGGGTTACTTGGTTGGTTAGGTATTGTTACCCATCTCCACATTGGCTTTTGGATTAGTCTCGCGATCGCAACTTTGGGATGGGTATGGCAATATTTTCGTCTGCATAATCAGAATTTACCAAGTTCTGCATATGGGGAAATGTTTCGACAAAATGTTTGGATTGGGTTTATTTTATTGGCAGGAATGGAAGTTGGATATTTGTGTAAAAGCATGTGAAAAACTATCAGCAAAACTGTTGCAAATTTGATTTATCCCTTTTATTAATAAAAGGACAAGAGGATTAAGATTACCCAATCCCCAATCCCTAATCCCCAATTCCCAATCCCTAAATCCCTAACCTTTGGTACACCTCATCTAAATGCTGGAGATGGTGCTGCGGGCTAAAACAGTCATCGATTTCTGTAGGTGATAACTTCTCTTTGACTCGCATATCATTGCTAATTAAATCGCGGAAATTACCATCGATTTTATTCCAGGCAATATGTGCGTTTTCCTGAACAATCTTATAAGCATCTTCCCGAACCACTCCTTTTTCCACCAGGGTTAGCATTACCTTTTGACTGAAAACAACACCACCATAGCAATTCAAATTTCGCGCCATATTTTCGGGGTAAACCAACAGGTTTTTCACCAAATCAATGGTTTCCATAATCATAAAATGGGTCAAAATGCAAGCATCTGGTAACATTACCCGCTCTACCGCACTATGGGAAATATCACGCTCATGCCAAAGTGCAACATTCTCCACTGCTGCGATCGCATAGCTGCGAACCATCCGTGCCATTCCCGTCAAGCGTTCGGAGCGAATGGGGTTGCGTTTGTGGGGCATTGCGGAGGAACCTTTTTGCCCTTTAGAGAAATATTCTTCGACTTCGAGAACATCGGTTCTTTGTAAGTTGCGAATTTCGACGGCAAAGCGTTCGATGGAAGCAGCAAGTAATGCCAATTGTTGGACATACTCAGCATGTATATCTCTAGAAATTACCTGAGTCGATGCTAAATCGGGTTTGAGTCCCAATTTTTCACATGCTAATGCTTCCACACGGGGTTCGATGTTGGCATAAGTTCCCACAGCACCGGAAATTTTGCCAACGGCAGTTGTTTTGCGGACATTTAGCAACCGTTCTTTATTCCGTAATAGTTCCGCTAACCAACCAGCCAATTTAAAGCCAAAAGTGATCGGTTCAGCGTGAACACCGTGCGATCGCCCAATCATCACTGTATAACGATGTTCGCCAGCTTTTTCCCGAATTACCGTAATTAAATCTTCAAGTCGCTGCAAAATCAAATCTAAACTAGTCACCATTTGCAGCGCTAAAGCCGTATCTAGCACGTCGGAACTTGTCATTCCCAAATGGATATAACGTCCAGCATCACCAACATACTCGTTAACATTCGTTAAGAAAGCAATGACATCGTGACGGACTTCTGCTTCAATTTCTAGCACCCTTTTGGGGTCAAAATTCGCTTTTGCTTTAATTTCTGCGATCGCATCGCTGGGAACATAGCCGAATTCAGCTTGTGCTTCACAAACGGCTATTTCCACATCCAGCCAGGTTTTTAACTTATAGGTATCCGTCCAAAGGCTGCCCATCTCAGGCAAGGTATAACGCTCTATCACAGTCTGCTATCTGATTACAATTTCATATTTTACCTTTAGTGGTTCTATTGTTTATAAGAATTTATTTTGAGGGTTGGGTTGAGTTGTTAGTAATGATGCTAATACTACCATCTGCTTCTAGATAGGCTTTCTTCACATCAGCTAAAAATTCGACTCCTTGCTGCCGTAACTGACTCATCAATTCTTCTTCGGTAATTAACTCCCGTTGCATATGACGGTTAATTGTGTGACCATTTTTTACTAGTAGTAAGGGTGGAGGATTAATAAATCTCTGAAATTTGGGAATTTTGTAACCTAACCAGTTTAAAAAGTAACTCCAAAAAATCACAGTTCCCACCAGAATTGCTCCTTCGGTAATCGATGTATAATTGCTAGCCATTGCATTTTGTGCAGCTTCAGCAAATAAAACAACGACAAGTAAATCGGCGATTCCCAGGGTTCCAAGTTGGCGACTAGGTAAAAACCGCAGTACTGAAAACAAGGCAAGATACACGAGTGAACCGCGTATAATTAATTCTAAAATTGGCAAACTGGGAATAAAAATTGCTTGCCAATCAATCGCTAACCATGTATTCATTAGTAATTTTTATTTCCTTTTGAGGAAGATAGGAGTTAGGAGTTAAAGATGGGTATTTCTATTTGTAGTTGAAAGTCTTAAGGAGATTTTTCTCTACATTTTTGGTTTTAACGCAACCGAATTTGAGTAATTACAAAATTATATTGGCAAATATTGAAAATCTCTTTCATAATTATTACAAATTACGATTTTTATTCACGATTTTTATTTTTAGTTTTAAATCGTAATGGTTTCTTGAAACCCCGAATCAAGCGCGTTATTAAGTGGGATTTTCCCCTATTACCAGCTTTTCTAGATGTTCCTTTCGGCTGATTTGGTTTCATTCCCTGCTGTAATCGAGCTTCTTCTGTGAGAGGAATTGCATTTTTATCGGGAACTATTTGCGAGCCATATTTACGAGCATAAACTTGGGTGAATTCGGCACCAAAAAATAAAATTTGAGCAGCATAATAAACCCAAACCAAAATAGCTACTATTGAACCAGCAGCACCGTAGGTTGAACTAAAGCTAGTTCGCGCTAAATATTGTCCTAGCAAAAATCTCCCAAATGAGAATAAAAGTGCGGTAATCGCTGCACCAATCCAAACATCGCTCCAAGTAATTTTTACGTCTGGTAAAACTTTAAAAATTAACCCAAACAAAGATGTAGTAATTACAAAAGCAAGAGCAAAATTAAGAAATTGCCAGAGAAAATCAACACCAGGTAAAGCATTACTAAAATAATTAACAATTGCTGTTAAACCTGTACTTATTACCAAAGATACAAGCAGTAAAAAGCCAATTCCTAACACCATCGTAAACGATAAAAATCGTTGACGAACAATCGTTTTTACCGCACGTCCAGGTTTTGGCTGCACTTCCCAAATCGTATTTAAAGAATCTTGTAATTCTGCAAATACACCAGTTGCACCAAAAAATAATAAACCAATGCTAATTATGGAAGCAACTGTTCCCTGTCGGGGTTGACTAGCGCTTTTAATTGCTGTTTGTACAACCGTTGCACCTTCACCCATCAAACCATGAAGTTGGGCTTCGATCGCACCTCTAGCTGCCTCTTCACCAAAAACAGCACCTGCGATCGCAATTACAATTATCAACAATGGGGCTATGGAAAATATCGTGTAATAGGATAAAGAAGCTGCTAACCGCGAAGCTTTATCTTTATTCCATTCCGCGAATGTTTCTTGGAATAACCCCAAAACTGCTTTCAGATTCATTTACTTGTCCTCTTTGATTGAGGTTAAATTATTCGCTAATTTTTATTAATACTTGTACCTCTAATGCGAAACATCCTTCTGAAGGTGTTTTCAGCTATAACCAAAAGAGGGAACTTAGAAGTTAGAAGGGCAGAATTTAGAAATACAGCAGAAGTCAGAAGTAAAACAGCTTTATATAGTACCTAATATAATTGCAATCTGCTGTAAGAATTCAGAATTTTTTATCTCTAAGAGGGTGTTTATAAATCAAGCATGAGAGCAACAAAAACCGGGTTTCTACGCAAAGCAAGGGTTTTGTATTTAGTTTCTAATCAGACTTTTATTAACTTGATAGCCATAATCGCGATCGCAATCAAATTTAGTGTAGTTTGATGCTCTAATTAACTACGTAAAATTGCTGTGTAACAGTCATCTCCGCAATATTGCGGTTTATAAGTAACAATAATCAAGGCAATATCTATAAGGATGAGCGATTAAGTAAACTTTGTAAAATAGAAAACAAAAAAGCCCAGGAGCAGGACAAAGGATGAGTACAAAAAATTTAGAGTTTCCTAATGCGGAAGAAATAACAGTCACCTTACCCAAACGTCATATACAAAGGCTATATAACCTTCTCAGAGATAATTCTCAAGTTACAGGAAAAGCTGTTAACCTACAAGAACGTGTAGAAAGAATGCTGCAAACTCCCGAAGACAGGGATATTTTGGCATACCTAGATTGGATACTCAAGCAAAATGATTAGTACATGGGGACAGAAGACAGAAGGCAGAAGATATAAAAGCTTTTCTTCGAGGTTTAGAATTTAAATCAAATTTTTGCCTTCAAGATACCGCTCAATATCAGCAACAGCATCCTCCCAAGCGGCTAAATCGATTTTATCATCAGACTGTGCTTCAGCAATCTCTTCCGGCTGATTTTCTACCAATGGCACTTCTTCCTTTTGAGGGGGATTTTGTTCAAGGATATCCTCTAAATGGTTGAGGGATTGAATAAACTCGCTGTTGGCAGCTACTCGCTGTTCTTCTTGATTTGGCTCCATTGTTCTAAATAATTCTTTTTCTAGATTGACTAACCGATTAGTTAATAACGAAATCAAGTATTACTAAATTATCTTTCCCATTTTTGAATAAAAATCTATCAAGCTTAAATAAATTTACAGGTAAATAGGCTTGATAGCAAAATCGGCTAGGGTGACAGTAAAACTTTGTTGCTGTTGAGTGGCAATAAAAGTAGTGGCAGTTTCACAAGCGATCGCAACTGCGAGAATGACTAAATTTCGAGCTAAGGGATAATCGCAAACGTCATCATTAGCGCTTGAGGGAACGCGATAGATGGAATTCCAGATGATTTCGGCATAATCTGACGCTAAACCGACATGCAAGCAAGGAATTTGAGCATTTTTACAAGTATCGGTGACAATTTGACGGGCGATGCTATTATCAAATGCATCAATAACGAGTTTGCTATCTGATAATAATTGTGGGGCATTTGTTGCGGTTAATTCTTTGCTGATACCCTCTATAGTGATTCCCAAAGCTCGATAAATCGCATTGGTGAGGATTTTAGCTTTGTACGCACCAACATCGGAACGGTAATAAGGTTGGGTAGAAAGGTTGCGTTCTTCAATTCTATCTTTGTCGATGACGCGCAGTTTCCCAAAACCCGAACGTGCAAGACTTTCGGTGATATTTGCACCTAATGCACCACCTCCACAAATAGTTACGGGGAAATTCCGTAGTTTGGTCATCAGTGCGGGGGTACGATGGAGTTGTTCGTGGAAGTATATGGACATGGGGGTAAGCGAACAGCTTATAAATTTTTAAATTTAATTTTAAAATTAATTAAAAATTAAAATTCGATTCCTGCTTGTGCTTTGATACCTTGTTCGCGAAATGGATGTTTAACCAAAGTCATCTCGGTGACTAAATCTGCACAGGCAATTAATTCTTTAGGTGCGCCTCTCCCTGTCAGGATAACATGGCTTTGGGCAGGTTTTTGGGCGATTCCCGCAACAACATCTTCAACTGCTAAATAACCGAGTTTCAGAGCAATATTAACTTCATCTAAAAGTACGAGTCGAAAATCGGGATTACAGATGTATTCCAAGGATTTTTGCCATGTAGCTTGAGCTATTTGCATATCGCGATCGCGGTTTTGGGTTTCCCAAGTAAAGCCTTCTCCGATTGCATAAAATTCTAACTGTTCTTCCCACATGCTCAAAACCTTTTTTTCGGCTGGTTCCCAAGCTCCCTTGATGAATTGAACTATTGCAACTTTGTAACCATGTCCAAGCGATCGTAATACCATTCCTAATGCAGCTGTGGTTTTCCCTTTACCGCTACCTGTGTTGACTATAATCAAACCTTTTTCGGGTATAGCTTCGGCAATGCGTTTATCCTGTACTTCCTTACGACGCTGCATCTTTTTTTGATATTGCTCGTCTGTCAAACCCGCAGCTTCAATTACTGCTGCATCGCTTGTAGTTTCCCAAGATTTATCAATTGTCATATACCCTGACTCCAGCTACTGCTTAATTATTTTAGGGGAGGAAAGGGAACAAATATTACTAATTTATTTAGCGCGATGAATGCAACAAATGTAACTATGTCACGTCCATAATACTTAATGAGAAGGAGTCAGAAGACGGAATACCCCTACGGGGAAGCAAGCTACAGAATACCCCAAGCAATCAAGTCAGGGGTAACAGCCACGGAAAGAATTTTTTCTTCTCCACGTAGCTTGCTTCTCGCTT
>JAAUPE010000048.1 GCA_012034595.1 Calothrix sp. CSU_2_0
GATTCCTATTTGAATTTTGAACGTATGCTGAGTCTCAAAAGCTTACGGTATAAGCTTAAAGCCTAAAAACTCATTCAGAAATCAAACCGGATTCCTATAGCAAAGAAGAGATAATCAAAAACATTTCACAAAAGTTCTATGATTTTTTTGATATAGGCAATGATGAATTAGAATTCAAAAACCGACATGCCATTATTTTAAGCGATAAATCGATTATAGATAATGAGCAAAAATTTATTATCAAAAAAGGTATTGAATATTCTGTTGATTTTTTGAACAAAGAAAGTATTTGGATAAATTTAAGCTATACCAACTTTTCGAGAACTACAAAATCCATAATACATTTAAAAATCCAAGAACCGATAGATCATCATCAACATAAACTAATAAACATAAAAACAGGTCGTCATTTACCCAAAAAGATTAAATATATATCAGATATAAATTCAGAAGATAGTAATTTTATTTTTGAGACATTTAATTCTGAAAAAGCTTTTAGATATTTAGACATATTCAATGTCAGATATAGCGTAATCCTAAGATTACTATACATAATTCATACTTAACTTATTTAAATTGCTCGATAAAATGCCGTGTTCTTTGCGGTTTTTACGGTTTTTATAAAATCTGAGGCAGTAATTTTTACTTGTAAAGTTAGTGAGATTATGTTCGATCGCGTGATGTATCGCTAAACTGCAAATAATTTATAATTGTCTTTGCGTCAGATTATTAAGGCTAGTTTAGAGACTATGCACGCTTATGGTAAGACTTTTTACGATTGGGCATTCCAATCACAGCATAGAAACTTTTGTGCAGCTATTGTTACTTCACGGAGTTACAGCTTTGGCTGATGTGCGATCGCACCCTTACAGTCGTTACCTACCTCACTTCAATCGAACAGAGCTAAAGCAAGCTTTATTTCATGCAGGTATTAGCTATGTATTTTTAGGAAATGAATTAGGTGCTAGAACTAGCGATCGAAGTTGTTATGTTGAGGGTAAAGCGGTTTATGAAAACATCGCAGCGACAAAACTTTTTTCAGAAGGGATCGAGCGTATATTGAAAGGTTCAGAAGCTTATACAATATCCCTCATGTGCGCTGAACAAGACCCAATAACCTGCCATCGAGCAATTCTTGTTTGCCAATATCTACGTCAAGAGAATTTAGATATCAATCATATTTTGAAAAATGGGAATTTAGAAAGTCATAATGCACTTGAAGAAAGGCTTTTAAATGTACATAATTTGAAACAGCCAGAGACGGATAAAGTGGTTCAACTGTCACTTTTTAATAATCTCCTAGTAGAGGAAAAACCAGCTACTAAATATTCACATGAAGAGTCTCTGAAAGCAGCTTATAGGATGCAAGGCTCTATAATTGCTTACACTGAGAAACAAGAAGGAAAATATGGATAAGCAAATAAATTTGTATACAATAGGCTTTACTCAAAAGACGGCTAAAAAATTCTTTGAAACTCTAGTGAATGCTGGGGTGACTAAGATTATTGATACAAGGCTGAATAATGTGTCTCAATTAGCTGGTTTTACTAAACGAAGTGATTTAGAGTATTTTTTGGAACAAATAGGTGGCATCAAATATATTCATATTTTAGATATGGCTCCAACAAAAGAAATTTTGGATGCATATAAAAAAAATAATGGCGATTGGGAAGTATACGAAAAAGAATTTTTAAATTTAATGAGAGAAAGAGAGATTGAAAAGAAAATTTCGCCAGAGATGTTAGCAGGAGGTTGTCTATTGTGCAGTGAAGCAAAACCTCACCATTGCCATCGTCGTCTTGTCGCTGAGTATTTATGTGAAAAATTGGGAAATATAAATATATCTCACCTTTAATATGAATAAATGGCTAAAATTATCTGTCTCGCCAATTCTTTGAAGCATAGCGATCGCTGTATTGCGGGTATTGATGTTTCTACGGGTAAATGGATTCGTCCTGTCTCAAGTCTAGATGATGGTAGAGTCCCCAAAGATGTATGTTTAGTAAACGGGGAAGAACCTAAATTACTCGATATTTTAGAAATTCCTTTAGCAGATATTGGTTCTGGATACGAATGCGAAAATCGTTTGATTTTACCGGGACAATGGAAATTGGAAGGAAAAGCTTCTGCAAGTGATCTAGTTGCATACTGTGAAAGTGAGATTCTCTACAAGCAATAGACAAATTCTGTTCCTTTTTCTTTTTTACAAGAATTACCACCAGAAAATAGGCGAACATTACAACTTATTAGAATACCTAAAATAAATTTGCGTAAGTATAATGATACAGGCAAATGGGAAGCATCTTTCCCAGCAACAAATTCGCAAAGTATGAAAGCTAAAATTACAGACTTAGCATTTATTGAGCGACTCAATAATGGCACAGATATAAGTCAGGAATGCTTAATTACAATTAGTCTTGCACAACCTTGGCGTAAATCTCCTTCAGAAGAATTGGCTTGTTGGAAGTTAATCGCAGCAGTCATCGAATTGTCGGAAATAGATTTAGTTTTATTTGAAATGGAGCGAATTGGTTGGACGAAAAAAAATGGAAGTTTATATTTACAGGAGAATTACAAAAAGAAAATGCGTCAGGAATTAACAGAAATTGAGTTAAGAGAGTTTCTGGATTATTTAAAATCTCTTGATTAATTCCCACAGTTTCAAAATTAAATCATAATGATGAATCTGTTATTCAATTTGGTATATTTCCCAATTTTGTTGTAAATTCAAACAAAAACTTGAGCTATTTCTAAAAAACTTTGATAGTCATATCGCTGTACTAGGTGTAACACCACGTTTTTGATTTATCATTTATGCGCTGATACAATCTCCCCTAGCTTGTCTGGAACGAAGCATAACCCAACACATGATACAAAGAAAATCATCAAATGATTGCGCTTCATCCAGATCAACCACAAACAATGACAGAGGACAATTTTAAAACTGGCTCAAACACAAAAAATTTGATTTATTCTCTGATATGATTAATTGTATTAACTGAATAAACTTGACATTTTTATAATGGGGATATGGCTTGCTTTAAAAATTTTATGAACAATTCATTATAATAAAAACTAAAATATATTCAAAAGCATACTTTAATCATCTCACGAAAAAAGAAAATTTTCTCAAAAAATTAAATAATTGTCACAAAAAGAAATATTAGATATTTAGACATATTCAATGTCAGATATAGCGGAACCCTAAATTACGATACATAAATCATACTTAATTTATTTGAACTACTCGATAAAATGCCGTATTTTTTGCGGATTTTACGGTTTTCCTAAAATGTGAGGCAGCGATTTTTACTTATAAAGTTAGTGGGATGATGTTCGATCGCGATCGCACTACACATATTCCAAAATCATATATTCCAAAATCATATACTCTCGCGATTGGGAATTATGTTTTCTTGAACTTTTCAGTTTTACATAAGCTTGGTAAATACTTTTGCGTAATTATCATTTAAATTACTAAAGCTTTATATATTAAGAATGTCAGGAAACTTTAACAATAAGAAAATGGGTATACGGATTGACGGGACTTTCAGGATGCGGTATTTTGATAATCACGGGAGGCGTATAACTGTTATAATTAAGGACGCTGGAAATATTGTAATTGCGTTACTTTTTTCGGTTGCGATCGCACCTAAAATTAATTTTGCAATATAAACATATATTTAGAATTTTATTACGGTTGATAATCTGCACATCATTCATCAATCTATGAAATAATGATTTTTTGAATTTTGAGAATTTTTGCGATCGCTTTAGGGTTAAATTTAAGCTTTGTCCATTTCAGAAACTGGAATTTTTGATTAGGGAGTTCCAAAATATAATTTGTTCAATTAGGATTAGCTGTGGTAAAAGTATTTGTCTACGGCACGCTGAAACCTGGTGAGGCAAATTACCCCAAATATTGTGCTGGCAAGGTTGTAGATGCCAAACCAGCTTATGCATTGGGTCAATTATTCGCATTACCCCAGGGATATCCAGCAATGATAAAAGGAGACAACCAAGTGTATGGCTATCTCCTTACATTCGCTCACACAGAAGCTTTAACTGAACTTGACGAGTTGGAAGATTATCATCCTTCTAGACACGATTCAGAGAACCTCTATAATCGGGAGCAGATTGAAATTTTTACATTAGAAACTAAAATAGAAATTCCATCAATCAACCAAGCATCTAGGAACCAAGTAGTCTCAGGTAAAGCAAACTTGCATATTGCATGGGTTTACCTGATGTCAGAAAATCAGGTTCACCAATTCAAAGGAATCCTAAAAAATAATGGTTGGTGGAGTGGAAAAAATATTAGTATTGAGCAATTTTTAAGTTGAATTAATTAAGCTGCCTTAATTTAATTCAATTAAATACTCAATTAATTAAGATTGGTATTGGGTTCTGGTGTTTCTCCTTTATTTTGGTTACTTGGCTCCAGTTTTTCCGTTTTGGGAATTGGAATTACTGGATTGTTAATCGCAACCATTAAAGGTGAACTAACAACCTTTGCTTGAGCAGGGTTTTGTTTGATCTGCTCATTAGCTGGTTGAGTTGGTTGTTGTGCAAATTGCACATTACCGCTTTCACCATTGAACAAACCCGAAACTGCACCGAGAACGCAAGCCGCGATCGCAGTTCCACCAAACAAACTTGCTATTCTCAAACGCCGACGTTGTAAACGTTCTAAAACTTTTTCTACAGTTTTTTCTACAGGCTGCTCTGGTTGCGGAATCGGGAGAGTCCGCAATCCTTGCCGTAACTTTAGCAATCTGTTGTACAATTTTTGAACCGATGGGTCTGCCACCAGTAATTGTTCAACCTGTTTGCGTTCAGTTGCTGTCACCTCACCATCAAGGTAAGCACTTAATAACTCGAAGCGATCGCGCTTCACCATATCCATAGCACCCGTAAAATCATTGGTATGCTCTACAACATTTCCATCGAGCCTTTTTTCGGAAGGCTGCGATTGAGAACGGTCGTTAAATTCCGAATTAGTATTCATCTTAACATTATTACCAATTCATGTACGGGTAAACGTAGCGGACAAAGGTGAGAAATTGCGGTTATTTCTTTTGGCAGAAGCACTCAACTAAGTTTTGTATATTTATAACTGAATCTAACTGAATTCAAAAATTCAATTATTAATTCAATTTGATATTAATCGAACTTATGCATCAAGCTGAGAACCGATTCAGTTATGAATCGAGGTAGTTTTGCAATTGGGATTGCAATCTGGTTCTAGCACGAGCGATACGGGATTTGACTGTACCCAGAGATACGCCTGTAATTTCGGCGATTTCTTCGTATGCCATGCCTTCGATTTCTCTGAGGACAATCGTAGTCCGGAATACTTCGGGTAGGTCTGCGATCGCTTCGCGTAGCTGTTCGTAAAACTCGCGAGTAGTTAATTCTTCTTCTGGTCCGGGGGTATCCCCTGCAATTTCCCAATCCATTTCGCCGTCGTCTACCGTGCGGGGGGCATCGAGCGATAGGGGACTGACTACCCGTTTACGCTTGCGTAACTCGTCGTAAAACAAGTTAGTGGCAATACGGCTTAACCAGCCTCGAAATTTCGACGGCTCTTGTAATTTGCTAATATTCCGAAAAACTCGAATCCAAACTTCCTGAGCCAAGTCGGCTCTATCAGCCCAGTCAGGAGCTAAGTGATACAAAACTCTGTCAACCTGAGTCTGATAACGACGCATTAATTCTTCAAACGCAGCACAATCGGGACGCAGTCCGACTTGACAACGTAAAATTAAGTCGTGGTTCGAGAGTTTGTCAACTTGCACTTCCTTGTTTTCCGGAAGCCTGGTGTCTATTGTTGACCAGGATACAGTAATCGATTGACTCATAGATCGTACTGGCTTTTTAACATCCCTATCTATTAGACATGCTAATCGGTCATAAGTTCCTTGAGGTAGTGACGGATTTTCGACTGTAACACCGAGGTATATAAATGCTGCTAAATTATGGACACTAAAATATTGCTATTGCGTTATTTAGCTTTACTAGATAATATTTTTCAGCAAAAAAATAAAATTGATAAATACTGAGATGTAAGTTATTGATGTGCAGCAGAGGAGACAGAGGCAATGGGAGTAGAGACACCCCATCGGAGCATCTCTACATAAATAGTGGGAAATTGTATTTTAAGTAGTAGTGCAAAATTAATTTTAGATTCCGAAACGTTGAAATCCTTGCGTTCTCAGAAACGGAGAAGTAAACTACGCGGAGCGTGTCCGCTACCCTTTGGGAAGGCTTTGCCAACGGACTTATGCTACTCTCCGAGAACGCTAAGAGCGTACGTTCCAGCCTACGGGTAGACGCGCAAGCGGATAAAAGTAAGTAGCAAGCTACGCAATGACGATATATATTTAATTTTGCATAAGCACTTACCCAGTGCCCAATCCCCAATTCCCTAATCTCTATTTCCAAAATTTTCTACCAAAATAGTCGGTGCCGAATTTGGTTGCTGTTGGACGGTTATATGTGAATCACTTCTGCTGGGTTCGCGAATGTGTAAACACAGATTGAGGGAAAATGTAATTGCGATCGCAAGAATTAATTTTTCAAACATAATTTGTATCTCACCCACACCATGAATAAAGATTGTTTTCTACACCAATTGGGTTCCTGGGAATAAAAGTTTAAATCCGAAGCTTTGCGGAAACGACTAAAATGTAGCGCTTCTTAACCCTAGTGTGCCCAGTAGTATTGAAATATTCATAAGGGAATGGATAAAACTTGATAAATTTTTGATAATGGGGTTAATCCAAAATGTTAATCTAAGACATTAATACAGGGATAAGCGATTTGGTAGCGAGAATTTAGGTGATTTCCAGAATAAAAACTATCACACAATATAATTACATTCTGGGGAGAACGGCTTCACTCTGAAACCCAGAAGCAAGCTATGCCAATTTTATTCGCTCTTCTACGTGGGATTATTTTGATAATTTGCCCTGGTAATCCCGTGTAATTGAGTCAAAAAATAAAAAAAGTATTAATGAGGAAATATCTTGGTGTATTTAACGTCAACCTTGATATGGATATGTCACTTAAGATATCTATTGGGTATGTTGACACCTGAGGGGCGATCGCAATGGCGAGAAATGAATCTCTAGCGCGTATAGTTATGTTGCTCTGCTTTGGTACAGCCTTACTGACTATGTCTGTACGTTTGTATACCTCTAGTTCCGTCAGTTCGATGGCTCCAATGGCATCATCAAAAAAAGCTGAATATTTAAAGACTCAGAAACTCAAATCCCAAGATTTAGAAGCTCAAAACTCGACAAAAAACGATGCTTCCATTACAGATAGGCTTGCTAAATTTTTACAATTGGATCGAGCGAATACAAATACAAACGATACCGCAAGGGCTTCATCTCCCCAAGAGTCATCTTTGAATTCTAAAACCAGTCGTATATCGAAAGAATCACGATTAGTTGTCGATTTAAGCGATCGCGCGTGTATGTTTATCGAATGGGTGAGGTGATAGCAAGTTACCCAACAGGTATTGGAAAAAAAGGTTGGGATACACCTACAGGTTCGTTTCAAGTTTTCCACATGCAACACGATCCGGTTTGGCGACATCCGATTACGGGAAAAATTTTCCCATCAGGAGAAGACAGTCCTTTAGGCGATCGCTGGATTGGTTTTGTGTCGGATCGAGATGGTGAAATTGGTTTTCACGGAACTCCTGATGATTCTTTAGTGGGAAGTCCAGTATCTCATGGTTGTTTGCGAATGCGTAATCCCGATGTACGGATGCTATATAACCAAATCAAAATAGGCACATCTGTGGAGGTGAGGCATTAGATTTTAGATTTTGGATTTTAGATTTTAGATTTTGGATTTTGGATACATTTACTTGCGCTCAGTACAAGCTTGAGATTTTGGATTGATTGCCATTTGTTGATTTTATTTTTCAATATCTCATGTCTAAGTCAGCGCTCTCACTGAACCCACAACAGCCAGAAGAAGGTATAATTTATACTAAAATAATTTAAATATTTATCGATGATTTCCTTATCTAAGCTTGTAAAGGAACGACAGTATCCACAATTGATTGCACTATTATTGCTGATACTGTTGCTATTTATTGGGGCTGTACCGGGATACCTGTCAGGAAAATGGCAATGGAAGCAACCCCCACCAATTCCAACTCTCAAAGAATTAAAACAAATACGTAAAGTTGGTTTGACTTTGCCGGGATGGCAAACAGTCGAACAGCAAGAACGGATTGTAGGCGATCGCAAATGGTCTTTACAAACTATTCAAAAAGAAGGCTCGGATAAAAAAGTAATTCTGTTGATGCTGCCACAAAATGGTCCAATGGATCAACCTGAAGTGGAATGGATGGAGGTTAAAAGTTTTTGGCAATGGGAAATAGCTCAAGAACGTGATGTGGAATTTACCGTTAAAGCACCATCGGATTCCCCAACCAAGAACGATGTCAAAGTCAAAGCAATGTTTTTCCGAGGTTCCACCAAGCGGGACACTTTTGCCGTTTTGCAATGGTACGCTTGGGCAAATGGTGGTAGTCCATCCCAATTAAATTGGTTTTTAGCCGATCGCTCGGCACAGTGGCACAAACATCGTGCAGCTTGGGTTGCTGTAAGTGTTGCCATCCCAATGGAGCAATTGGGAGAGGTAGATAAAAGCTGGGACGAAGCTAAATCTTTGGGGGAAGCAATTCAATCTCGCTTAATCTCTGGTATTTTATAGTACTTTTTGTACTTAGTAATGGCTGGATTTCTGGGGATAAAGATGTAGAAATGTAACAATTCGACATTTTTTGAGAGAATAGGTTAGAAAAGCCTATAAAACCGTACTATTTGCTTTTGCGATATAGCTTAGGCATGAAGCTTTATTTATCGCTAATTTCTTTTACCCTTTGTGGATAAAGAAACAAATACTTGCTTGAATCCTTGTGATACAAGGGTTATAGGTAATGGATAATTAATTTTTATCCCTGACAACTTCAATACTAACTATTAAATAAGAATCTCATATAAAAATATACATTAAAACAGTATTTATCTACCTTTAGACAGATGCTTTAAATAAAACATCTACAGAAAAGAAGGAGACAGGTTATATATTTGGAGAGTAAAATAGCCTCTCGGCACTCCCAAACTTATAGTTTGCTTTAGGAACCCAATGTTGCACCGATATTGCACCAACTATTGCACCAAAGTTTATGGCTCAGATTTGGAACATGTTTGCATTCCGCGCTTTGTGTTTTGCTAGTCTTCAGACAGGCGTTTTCTTTGCAACATTAGCTCAACCAGCTTTTGCTCAGAATAATAATCAGTTTCCTCAAGCACCTGCTGGGCAGACTGTAACACCTGCTCCGGGAGCAGCTGAATCACCTTTACAATCACCTTCACCCCCATCTAGTGTAGAATTTACACCGCTAGATTTTAATGATGGGATTTCTCCACAGTTCAATCGGTACTATTTGGGACCAGGAGATGGAATCGGTATCTTAATTCAGCGTCCCCCTGGTCGCTTTCGTTTAGGGCAGGGAGATGCGATAAGTGTGACGGTGCAGCGTTTTCCGGAGTTGAATTTTCAAGCTCAAATAAATCCGGAAGGAAACATCGTCGTACCTTTGTTGGGAACGGTGCGATTGCAGAATCTCTCGTTACAAGAAGCGCAAGACAGAATTCGGACGGGGTACGATCGCTATGTTGTTAACCCTGTGGTTGTATTATCTTTAGCTGGTCAACGTCCCGACCAAAGTTTTCAGTCGCAAATCAATCCTGAGGGAAATATTACTGTTCCGCAGTTGGGAATAGTTGCCGTCAAAGGTTTGACATTGGAAGAAGCCCAAGAAAAAGTTCGCTTGGGATTGAGCAAGATTTTTGTAGACCCTGTTGTCACTTTATCCCTTGCTGTACCTCGTCCGGTGCAAATTACCGTTAGTGGTGAGGTTTTTCGACCGGGAATTTATCCGACAAATTCGGTAATACCTCGGATTACAGACGCTTTATTGTCTGGGGGTGGTTCGACAATGATGGCTGATTTGCGGCAGGTACAAGTTCGACGAAGGTTGGTTGATGGGACGGTAATATCGCAGAACCTGAACTTATACGCATCGTTACAAAGTGGTGGTTCCCTGCCGAATTTGCGCTTACAGGATGGTGATGCCATTGTTGTACCCCGTCGAGAAGTTGGTACAGATGACGGTTACGATCGCAATTTAGTCGCCCGTTCTTCCCTCGCTGTGCCGCAAATTCGCGTCCGTGTTCTTAACTATGCCGCAGGTGGTTTAGTGACTCAAGCGCTACCAAATGGGAGTAACTTTGTCGATGCGATCGCTGGAATTAACCCGGACAATGCCAATCTTCGTGACATCGCTTTAATTAGGTTTGACCAGGAGAGGGGAAAGGCTGTAACGCAACGACTTGATGCGAAAAGGGCACTTCAAGGAGATGTAACTCAAAACGTGCCACTACAAGATAATGATGTTATTGTGGTAGGTCGAAACTTACTTGGTAAAATTACTAACGTCCTGGGTACGATTACTAGACCGTTCTTTGACGTACAATCGTTTATTCGTTTCTTTGAAACTTTGGGTGGAGGAAGAAATTAAGTATTAGGGAGTATGGATAAAATAATGTGCAAATTGAATATAAAATCTTACCTTTTTGATTCTTCTCTACCGAAGTTTGATGGAGTCATCGAATTGCCCAAAATATAATACATTCCACCTGATGGAAGAGCTTACACCGTAGGGATTGCCGCAGGCTAAGGTAACTTCCCCTTGAGAGCTGTTTCATTTTCCAGAGAAAATAATTTTAGCACACGGGATTGTAAGGGCGGGGTAACCCCGCCCCTACGACTAAATTCCAATAAATAAATAGGGCTTCCAGATTTCCTATCAAGAATGAAACAGCCCTGGCTTTTGTGTATAGCGGGGTAAGAAGTCAAAATATATGGGAATTATGGGATAAAGTTCTGTATTTTCCGAAATCTATGTTCCTAGCAAAAGCAAATTGTAATATCCTATTTTTGTCTCCACATTCCTAATTCTCAATTCCTAATTCTCAATTCCCACTTCCCTACTCAGCACTCAACACAAAAAAATGGCACCACCGATTGTTAAACGCTATCTTATTGCATTTGAAAAATACAAGTGGATTGGATTGGCTAGCTTTGCGCTAGTTGTCGCGGGTTCAACGGTGATGGCTATACAACCCGATCCTCCTGTGAAGTATATCGGAGATGCGGCGCTGGCTTATACTGGTCCGCCAATTTCTTTTTCAGCTATTGGTTCTGAAATTCAGCAGAAAGGACAAATTCTAACTCAGGAGGATTTACTTTCCGAACCAATTGTGAAAGCAATAATCGAGAAAACAAGACTCAAGCCGAAACAACTGGCAGCAACGATCGCAATTGAGTTTCCCAAGCGGTCAAAAACAGGTGAGTTAGAGTCTAATATTATTGAACTTAAGTATCAAGATACCGACCAAAAACGAGCCGCAGAAGTATTACAAACTTTAATGCAAGCGGCAGTTAAACTTAGTAGCGATCGCAATACAGGTCAGCTAAAGTCGATTATTGGTAAAATTGATGAACGATTACCGCAAGCCAAGAAAGAACTCGAAGTTGCCGAAAGCAAGTTGGAAGCATACGATCGCGTTGAACGTCCAGCGATTTTAGCGGCAGAAAATGGAAGTTTGCTAACTGCTGTAACTACAAGTCAAAACCAGCAACGTCTATTGCAGCAAACTTTGATTGGTATTGATGCTCAACTTCGCAGTTTGCAGGGTAAATTAGGCTTAAATCCCAACGATGCTTATGTTTCTTCGGCATTGAGCGCAGACCTAATTTTAAACAATCTGCGATCGCAAATTTTTCAGGTCGATTCTCAAATCGAAGTCATCAAAAAAGACTTACGTCCCGAACACCCAACAATGATACAATTGATGCGGCAGAAAGAAGCTGCGGAAAAATTATTTCGCCAACGTGCGAATGAAGTCGTTAGTGGTGGTGGGAATACTGCACCTCTACCAGGAACAGTTTCCGCAATTCGCGCTCGTAGCAATTTAGACCCCGCACGTCAAGAACTCGCAAATCAACTAGTCGCATTGCAAACTCAACGGGATACCCTAATCCAACAATTTAATAACGAAATTCGCCAAGAAGCCCGACTTCGCCAAGAATATTCGCTCATCCCCAATAAACAATTAGAAAGAAGCCGTCTCGAACAGCAAATACTTCTCAAAAAAGCTGTTTACGACCAAATGCAGTTGAAAATTACCGACGCAAAAACAGCCGAAGCCGAAACCGTCAGCAGTTTGAGCATTGCTAGACCTCCCCGCGTCATTGCTCCAGAAGTTAAACCTAAAAGCGTCCCTGTAACCTTAGGTGTAGGTGGATTTTTCGGTCTTGTTGTCGGTAGTGGGGTTGTATTCCTTTTAGGTTCCCTCGAAGGTACCTTCAAAACCAAAGAAGATGTGCGCGGCAGCTTGAAGCAAAAAGATGTGACTCTATTAGCAGAGTTGCCTTTGCTACCAGTAGATGACCTTGCAAAAGGCGAATTACCAGTCATCATTTCTTCAGACTCGGCATATTTAGAGTATTACGAGAAATTCCGCAGTAACTTGCGTCGAATTGGTGGTAATAAATTAAAAGTGATATTAGTAACTAGTACTGGGAGTGGTGAGGGTAAAACCACTAGTGCATATAACTTAGGAATCGCGTCAGCTCGTGCCGGAAAACGCACTTTAGTCATTGAAACGGATTTGCGATCGCCTTCTTATTGTCAATCTTTAGGTGTAACAGTTGACCCCAATGCAACGGCTGAACCATTGCGTTATTACAATAACCCTAGTGAATGTATTCGTCTTGTGCCACTTGTAGAGAATTTATACATTCTACCTAGTCCTGGTCCAGTGCGAAATTCCGCAGCTATCATTGAATCGAGTGAAATTCGCCGACTGATGGAAGATGCAAGACAACGCTTTGATTTTGTTATTTTAGATACCAGTGCATTGGGGTTATCAAACGATCCATTATTGATTCAACCATACAGCGACGGCATTATTCTGGTGGCACGACCCAACTACACCCAAGAAAGCGTATTTGGCGAAGCTGTTGACCAGTTATTAGAGTCAGAAATGAATTTGTTGGGTGCGATCGTTAATGGTGCAGATATTATCGTCGCACCACCTCCGACTGTCGCAGTTGCTGAGGAGGGTGATAAGGTTGCGGCAAATGGTAAAAGTATAAATTGAGGAGGCAGAAGAAAGAAGGCAGAAGAAAGAAGGCAGAAGGCAGAAGGCAGAAGGCAGAAGGCAGAAGGCTTTTACACTATTGTTTAAACAGTCGCAATAAAAATAAAAATCAGGGTAAACAACCGCAATAAAAATAAAAATCAGGGCAAACAACCGTTTGCCCCTACAGTATCCTCGATTGTTAAATGGATTTAAATCAACTGATAACCCATATTACAAGAATTATTCACCATGCCCAATTCACCATGCCCAATGCCCAATTCCCAATTCCCAATTCCTAATTATTCATCCCGATTGAAAAGACCAAAAACAGGACCAAGAATAATACCAAATACGAACCCACCAATATGTGCCCAATAAGCAACACCACCAGTTTGAACGCTCATATTAGCTGCTGCTTGTAAACTAGCTAATCCCGACACGACATTTTGGACAACGAAAATTCCAATCAGTATTAATGCGGGAACTCGAATTGTTGTGATGAAGAAGAACAAAAACGTCAAAGTCATAACCTGTGCTTGGGGAAAACGAATAATATAAGCACCGAGAATCCCCGAAATTGCTCCGCTAGCTCCCAAAGAAGGAATTGTAGAATTGAAGTCAATTAAACATTGGCAAAGTGCAGCTAAAGCACCGCAACTAAGATAAAAAAGTAAATATTTAAAATGCCCCATTCTGTCTTCGATATTATTACCAAAAACCCATAAATAGAGCATATTTGATAGTAAATGCCACCAGCCACCATGCAAAAATTGGGAAGTGAAAAGGGTTTGCCATTCACCAGCAAAATTACTTTTCAATTCACTAGGTATTACAGCATACATCTCCAAAAATGGTTCTAGTTGCCTACCTAAGCTAAGTTCGTGAAAGAAAATCAAAACATTCATACCAATCAGTCCATAAGTCAGGTATGGAGTGATTCGCGTGGGATTTTCGTCGTATAGCGGAAACACAGGTTGTTTTTCCTAATATTGCTTATAATGCAATATAACTTGAGAAAAGGGTTGTGGAAAATGGTTAATTGGTAGGGGATGTCCAATGTTCTATAATCTATACTCTTCCTGTGGTTTTTTATCGCTAAACAAACCCAAAATTGGACCAAGGATTGCCCCGAATAAGAAACCACCAGCATGTGCCCAATAAGCAATTCCACCGTTTTCCATACCAATATTTGTGGGTGTTTCTAAACTTGCCACACCGTAAAATGCTTGTTGGATAAACCAAAATCCGAGAAAGAAATATGCAGGAACGCGGAAAGTAGGGAAAAATATGCCTAAAGGAACAACACCAAGAATTTCAGCTTGGGGAAAACGCAAGATATATGCACCCATTACACCTGCGATCGCACCACTTGCACCTAAGTTGGGAACGTTTGAACCTTGAGCAAAATACCACTGTGTTAATGATGCGAGAATACCGCAACCTAAGTAGAAAATTAAATACTTAATATGACCGAGTTTTTCTTCGACGTTATTACCAAAAATCCAGAGAAACAGCATATTTCCACCCAAGTGTAATAATCCACCATGCAGAAATTGAGCAGTAATTAATGTTGTCCATTCTGGTACTGGTTGATTGACTGTGACTCCAGCAAAACTCAAGCTCAGTTCACGGGGTACAACAGCAAACAGATGCATAAATCCGTTTAAATATTGAGGTGGGAGACTAGACTCGTAGATAAAAGCAAGTACATTAATTGCAATTAGCCCAAAAGTTACATAGGGGGTAATTGTAATCGGATTATTATCGCGAATTGGAACCACAGGTGTTTTTCCTTATTTTTTGGGTAGATTTTTTGTTCTGTCAATAATCGCCAAACATTAGATTACTGGGTTATTGAGGGAATTACTTCTAACCACGGTATAGTAATGATGCCATACGTCTCATCTTTTCCGGAGATGTTTATTACATATACTAAAAATGACTTGGAGTTTGGATTTTAAACGCAGAGAAACGCTGAGGTAAGCGCAGAGTTTCGCGGAGAATTTATACATTAGGTATGGAGGGTTACTTTTAAATTTCGCGTTATTTTCTGACAAAATTAGTTGCCATTAATTGACGAAAACGCCAAATAAATACCCCCGCAGATGTGGCAACTCCAATTGCTTGTCCGATCCATAAACCGACACCATCCAAACCAAATTTAAACCCCAATAAATAACCGCTTCCCAATCCAAACCCCCAAAAAGCTACAAAACTCAATAACATGGGAATACGAGTATCCTTAAGTCCTCGCAATGCTCCCGCAGCAGTTGTTTGGACTCCATCTAATATTTGTGATATGGATGCCACCACGAACATGGGGATTGCTAGAGATATTACCCGTGCATTTTCTGGGTTACGAATATCTAAATATAAGCTAATTACTTGCCGGGAAAATATGAGTAAAAATATCGTCATGATAATCATAAATCCGGCTCCCAGAGTCATACTTATATAGGCAGAACGTCGGAGTGCAATCGCATCATTTTGTCCGCTCCATTGTCCAACTCGAATTGTGGTTGCAAAGGACATTCCCAAAGGAACCATAAATATTACTGCAATCGATTGGAAAACGATTAAATGTGCTGCTAAAATATCTGTTCCGAGTAGTCCCATTAAATAAGTTGTAACGCTAAATAATCCAGCTTCAAATGCTAAAGAAATTCCAATTGGGATGCCAATCCAGAGCATTTCCTGTAATATTTTGGGTTCAAATCGATATAAATTTTGGAAAAGCCGATAATTCTTCAGTTCTGTTTGCTTCAATATATAAATAATCAATAAAATTAGCATTAACCATTGTGAGAAAACGCTTGCTAGAGCTAATCCTGATAATCCCATGACTGGAAATCCTAATTTTCCAAAGCCCAAAATGTAATTACCAGCAGCATTAAACAGCGTTCCCATCACGACAATAATAGTAATTGGTCGAACTTGAGAAAGCGAAGAAACAACACTTTTAAGCATTGCAAAAGTCAACGCTGGAAATAATCCCCATAGCATCACATCAAGATATATTTTGGCAATATTGACAATCTGGGGATTTTGTCCAAATTGCCGCATTAAAGGACTAATTTGAGTGATTAACAACATTACAGGTATTGCGATCGCACCACATAACCAAAATCCCTGTACCGTTATCTGTGAAATTTTTTTCTGGTTTCCCCTACCAAAAGCTTCTGCGATCGCTGGGCTAACTGCAAAGATTACTCCCGTTGCAGTGATTAATAAAGTTGTGAAGATGGTTGCTGCTAATCCTCCCGCAGCAAGGGTTTCTTGACCTAACCAACCCATCATTACGGTATCGACGAAACCTGTTGAAGCTTGGGCTATTTGGGCACTAGCAAGGGGAATTGAAAGACGTAAAATTTCTTTAATTTCTGTCTGGGTATTTGATTTACTAGATAGTTGCACCATAAATATGCATTCAGATTTGGGTATATGTTTTGAAATTACACCACAAACCTGGGAAATTTATCGTCCCGACGAAGAAATATTTCTGGCTCTCCGTTGAACTATAAATTTTAGGAATGGGATTTCCCCATCCCTGATTATATTTCAGCCCAAAGAAAAATTTGATCGCAATTCAATTAGAATTAGCGAGACTAGCTGAAGACAAATGATTTAGGATGACTATAAACGATATCATCCCATATCAAATAACAAAAATTCTGCCGATAATTCAGTTGTAATTGTGAATTGCTGCGAATCATCAATTTGGACGCTATCACCAAGTACAAGCAATTTACGATTAAATACAGCAACTCCCCGCACCATATACAACCAAGCATATCTATTAGGTTGTAAATTGTATTTGACGTAATCTCCAGCTTTCAAATAACAGCGATATATTTTAATATCTTGGTTAATTGTCATCAGACTATTGCTTGTGTCTGGAGATGCTAATAGTAATAGCTTGCCATTATTTATCTCTGTCGGTAAACTTTGCTGCTGATATTTTGGTTGAATTTTATTATTAGCATTAATCCAAATGCTGAGGAAGTGAGTAGATTTGAATCTACAAGGATTTAATACGTTATAAATCATGCTAGTCTTGGCAGTGCATATGCCCACTTCTCCAGCTTCAATTAATGACTTTTTTCCTAAACTATCTTGATGTTCGAGTTTTCCTTGTATCACATAGGTAATGATTTCCGTATTGCAATGATTTTGGCAATAGAATTCTTGACCGGGATAGAGATGACTGTCATTAATTACTTGTAAACTTCTAAAACCCATCCGTTCGGGGTCGAAAAAACTTCCAAAAGAAAAGGTGTGGTGAGTTTCCATACTTTTCTTTTTAGTATTGCCTCGTTTCCAATATTTGTGGATGATATTTTGTGTTGTGTTGGCAAGCATGTCTAACTCCCGATATTTTCGTAAATGTAGAAAATGTAGATAGCAATTAGGTAATTAGGGAGGAAAACCCCTTATTTTTATGCGCCAAAAAAAGGGGTAATGGGAGGTCAAAACTAGAAACTTGAAGCAGAATTAGAAAGACTTGGTATCAAGTGTCAATCAATTGAGATGCAAAATTATTTCTGCTTTTTTATCCATCATGTGAAACTTTTGGGAAACAAACCAATTTTGAATTTCCAAATAACTACTATTTTCTAATTCACCTATATCTACAGGGTCAAGTCCTAAATGTTCGATCAATTCTTCAGCGATTACTTTTGCTTTTATATCGTTACCACAATAGTAACCAGCAAATGATTGATTAAGAACATTATGTTGATTTCGACATAGAAATTCAGGGAAGTAAAATAAACATCCTACTACTTTTGCGCTGGGTGCAAGTTGAGTAATTTTTTCCGCAACAGACTCTCCTACTTCCAGAAGGTTTCTATCTAATTTAGTCGGAATCGGACAACAAAGAATTATTTTGTTAGCAAGTGAACCAACAGACGATAAGGCATTTTCTACCGCTTCAGAAGGAACAGTTATCATGACAACATCACCGAATTTGACTGCATCGGTAGGAGTACCCGCACGGGCATTAAGTCCGATTGATTCTGCTAAACTTTGTAAATAGGCTTTGTCACGACCGTAACTAAATAGAATTTGGTGTCCTTTAGCTGCCCAAATTTTCCCCAAGTATGTTCCTATATTCCCTGCACCGATAATACCTATCTTCATAAATGCCCCCTAAAGTAGTGAAAATACCTACCTAGTTTTGTCTAAATTTTTAGACTTAACCTGTGATGAAAATCTGCTGTGTTCTGGTTTTGATTGAAGCCATTTTCTTGACAGGTAATATTGTGGAGATGCGATTAAACTACGTCTCCACAAATGTATTTTTGCCTTCTTTCTGCAATTGATATCAGCTAGCTATATAACAGGTTAGCCATGCAACGATAAATTTACTTTAGAAGGTATGACAGTAAGCTGTATAGAAAAATGCTGCTATTTATTTAGAATGAACTTGCTATTTTTCCAAAGTTCTTTCTAGGTAACAATTCCAAGCATTTACCATTGGCTGATGCCAAATTATTAATCTGATTGCTATTTCGCATTGCTTGCGGAGTAATCCCAAATTTGCGTTTAAAATAACGTGTCAGATGACTTTGGTCGCTAAAACCACATCTACTGGAAATTTCCCCTAGACTCATATCTTGACGTTGCAACATTTGCTTTGCCCGTTCTAGACGTTCTGCAATGACATAATTGTAGGGGGTCATACCCATAGATTGTTTAAAGAAGCGAATGAAGTAATATTGACTCATCCCAACAGCAGTTGCTATTTCGGATAGTTTAATATTTTCTTCGAGGTGAGCTTGGATATACTCGATCGCTTGTCTGAGTCTATAGCTAGATAAACCTTCTGTGTCGCTTTGTAAGTGTAGTTTTCTAGCGCTGTAGTGTTTCAACAAATGTACGGTTAAAGTTGCAGCTAGTGATTCTGCATAAATGTTTCCCATCGAATATTCCGACTCAATATCGGCTTTAAGGGCTAACATAATATGCTTAATGAGAGAATCAGTAATGGCAACCTGGGCAATTAATTCAATCTCATTGTCATCTAGTAATTCATGGGAAATTTGCTTTACAAATTCAGGACAAAGTGTCAAAATTAAAAACTCTGCATTTTTATCCCAAGCTACCCAATTTTGAATATTTGCTGGTATTATTCCAATACTTCCATTACTGATGGGGTAGTTACCAAATCTACCACCTAAGCGAGACTTGAGTTGTAATGGAAAATCTGTCTGGTTTAAGTTTAACCAGAGGAGATGATGGGAATAATAATGTTCTGGACATTCGTGGGCAGAAGTTTGATAGTGGGCAAGGAAGACATGCTTCCAAGCTGCATTCTGACTCGTCAGTATAGGTAAATGCGATAACAGCCGTTTTGAGTCCTCTGGTTGTTTTAGATCAAGAACTAAAGCTTTGTCATTAATCATGGATTGCACCTTGATGTTTGCTTGCGATACTCTTATGAGTCGCAGTTGTCCTCGTTAGTTGGTGGAAAGCAAAACGAATTAAAACGAAATCATCAATCGCTTTTAGCGAATCAATCCAAAAAGGGGGAACACAATATTGCACCAACTAACAGTAATACTTATACAAGATAATTGCAGAAAGCATCACAAAATAATTCAGTATGGGTATTTTTTAATATAAATAATAATAATACTTTAGCAAGGCAAATTATTTACATAAATAAATAGACAAAAAAGCAACTTTATGAATGTTACGGAGGAATAGCATTTTGATGGAATTTGAGTTGTTTTATCCGTAGAGAATTAGCTAAAAAAATAACTAATTATTATTTGAAATTAATTTAATATTTAATACTTTTAGAGTTGATTGATAACAAAAAATGTATTGCGATCAAATTTTCTGTGTTTCCGTTTCTTCCTGTTTTCTCGTCTTGAGAAAATCTGAAACTGAAACAGTTAAAATTAATCACATAGGCGATGTAGACGAGTATAATTACTGTTCAAAAGAAGCTGAGTTAGATGTTTGACAACGGCGAAAAACTCGAAAATAGAAAAATCCAGTTATATAAATCAAATTTACCGCAATAATGACTACTTTGCTAATCCAAGATTGTTGTAACGGGAAAATATAAAGACTTGCGATTAAAACTAATAATTTCTCGACCAAGCCCACAATTTTACCATGATGTTTGACATCCCAGTAAGAAATAGGACTAATAAAACGATAATTGCTGAAAGGTAAAAAATGCCTATGAGCATCATCATTGTGAACGGGAAAGTCACCTAAACAATGTAGTAAAGCACTGAAAAGAGTAATTTCAACTTGCCAATAACCAAAACAATGGACTGTCAAAATCCCAACTAAGAATAATGGTATTGAATGAAATCCGTGAATAATATTTTGCCAGAAAGGAGTAAAGTAGATTTTCGTCCAGATTTGCGCTTCCGGTTGACGACGGACGAATTTTGCCCAGAAGTACATCACAAACATGGGAATATCGGGTAAAACCGCACCAAAAACAATGGGAAGAGTCGCTTGATGTTGTACAGGTGTAATCAAAATTGCTAAATTCATGATCGCATGACTTGGTGTATTCATCTTGGTATATTCATAAATATCTTTAATCCCTTCCCCGTTGGACATTTCCCTTGTATGATTTTTCAACAGACAAAGTAATTTTACAGTTATTTTAACTTTGCTCCCTTGCGAAACCTATCGCGGCATTTGGTAAAGTTATCCAACTCCATAATCATGCACAAATCTCTTTGGTTCACTACTACCCTATCTTGTGTTTTACTTGGATTCACAAGTGGATGTTCTTTATTAAACTCGTCATCCTCCACGTCTTCACAGTCAGGAAATCAGAATCCAGTCAATGCGATCGCAGCAATTAAAAAACCAGAATTACCCCTAATTGTCGCACCAGAGAACCCCGATCCCATCATAAACGCCAAAGCCTTACAATATGTCAAATCCCTAGCTCCCCACGGTTCTCCCCAACAATCCCACGGCATTTGGATTCAATCTGACGATAAACTATTGGCAAATCATCTCGGTACTACCCCTGTTACTGCTGCTTCTATTAGTAAAGTTGCCACAACCCTAGCAACATTAAAAACCTTGGGTGCAGAACATGTATTTGTAACGCAAATTGGCACAACTGGAGCAATTGAAAACGGTGTTATCAAGGGTGATTTGGTCATTCAAGGTGGTGAAGATGCTTTTTTTGTTTCCGAAGAAGCGATCGCATTGGGTAATACCCTGAATCAAATGGGGATTAAGCAAATTACAGGTGATTTAATTATCACTGGTAAGTTTTATATGAACTTCAGTCGCAACCCATCTACGGTAGGTAATCTACTGAAAATGGGATTAAATAACCAAACCTGGAATCCAGGATTTATCAATGCACATAAATCATTACCACCTGAAACCCCAAAACCGCAAGTGATTATTAATGGTAAAGTCAAAACCTTACCCACAGTACCAGCTAACTTTAAATTATTAGTGCGTCACAATTCCTATCCCCTGGCAGAATTGTTGAAAAAAATGAATAATTTCAGCAATAATGCAATGGCAGAAATGCTTGCAGACTCAGTTGGGGGAGCAAAAGTAGTCGCTCAAAAAGCAGCGACAGCAGCAGAAGTACCGCAAAATGAAATTTATCTCGTCAACGGTTCGGGGTTGACATACGCAAACAAAATATCTCCCCGTGCTGCGATCGCAATGTTTCGGGCAATTGAAAAACACCTCCAGCAGCAAAATATGACGGTTGCAGACGTGTTTACAGTGATTGGACAGGATGGAGGAATCCTCAAACCTCGTGGTATTCCCAAGCTTGCCGTAGTCAAGTCGGGTAGTTTGGATAACACTAGCGCATTAATTGGAGCATTGCCTACGCAAAACCGAGGTACAGTTTGGTTTGCGATTATGAATTTTAGCGGTAATTTAGTGCAATTCCGCAAGCGGCAAGATACTTTTTTGACTAGTTTAGTCAATGAATGGGGAACAGTAACTATACCACCACCAGAGTTAACACCAAATCCAGCACGGAAGAATAAAATCTCCCAAAGTGAAATAATTGGTACACAGCAACCAGCAGTGACTAATCAGTAATTTAGATTAAATAGGGTGGGGGTTTACCTACCTTTTGCGAATATTTTATAAAATAAAATGTCTCAACCAATCATACTATTAGGAGGTCGGGTAAATACTGCCCTCTTAGTGCATATTTATTTGATGTTCTCTAATTTGCTGATTGTGAAGTCTAAAATTTAAAGTTTAAAATCTATAATCAAATTCAATATATAAGTAATATCAGTATCTATCAAAAGAGATTCGGAATAGTTAAACTAGAAAGACTGTTCCCTATCCAAGTCTATTCAAGTATGCGTTACTATAGTTTTCTCAGTAAAAACTCCCACGTTCATTTTATAATTCGCATAATTCTAGTTTTATTACCTATACCTCTTTTGTATGTATTGCTTTCGCGTTTTGGCTATGTAATTCCATTAACAGATATTCCATCAGTGTTGTGCATTGGTGGTTGTCAATCGCAGTCGGCATTTCATAATCCTCTTCGGGAAAATCAAACTTTAATGATAATCAAGTGTTAAATAAATTAATTAACGAACCTATTGATAAAAGTAAAACTTCGATATTGATTGAAAAATCGCAATATCGACTAACCATTTATTACAATAAAAAACCAATAAAATCTTATCCTGTGGTGTTTGGTGAAAATTTTCAAGGAGATAAATTACATGAAGGTGATTACCGCACTCCGGAAGGAATTTTTCGTATTAAAGATTTATATCCACATTCGCAATGGTCAAAATTTATGTGGTTAGATTATCCAAATGCAGCATCTTGGAAGAAGCATTTACAAGAGAAAACACAAGGTTATATTAATTTTTTCCTACCGATTGGTGGTGCAGTTGGTATTCATGGAGTTCCTCAAGGAGATGATGAAATTATAGACAAGCGTCAAAATTGGACTTGGGGTTGTCCATCGTTAAAAAATCAAGATGTTGACGAAATATATGAAGTTGTCCAAAAAGGAACATTGGTAGAAATTTTGCCGTAAAGCATTACTGGAGGTAGGAATCAGGAGTCAGGAATCAGGAATCAGGAGTTAGGAGTTAGGAGTTAGAAATTAGGAGTCAGGAGTTAGGAGTTAGGAGTTAGGAGTTAGGAGTTAGGAGTTAGGAATCAGTAATTAGGAATCAATTATATAAATTTGAAAAATTATTGCGACATCTGGAGTGGTGACAAGCTTATGTAGTAGATATTTCATAATCAAAAATCTAAAATGGTTTAGAAATCAGTAACTAAAAATAACTATCAACTAATAATATATGACTTTATGCATTAATCCCAATTGTACTAAGCCAGAAAATAAACAAGACAATCGTTTTTGTGCAAATTGTGGTTCCGAATTATTACTAGCTGGAAGATATCGAGTTATTAAACAAATTAAAAGCGATAATTCAGGCTGTGAGTACGAAGTAGAGGAAATCAGTAATAATAACATCAAAAATTTGCAAACTTTGATATCTAATGATTCTCAAGAGATTGAATATTTTCATCAAACAGCCGAAGTTTTAAAGCAATTAAATCATCCTGGTTTACCAAAAGTAGAAATTGATGGTTGCTTTGTTTATTTCCCCCGCGATAAAACCGTGCCTTTGCATTGTTTAATAATGGAAAAGCTTGATGGATTGAGTTTGGATAAATATTTATTAGATGAATCTCTATTAAATGAAACTTATCCACCAGAAAACCATTCTAAAAATAAAAATATAGATGAGAACTTAGCAGTTAATTGGTTACAACAAATCACAGAAATACTGCAACAAATCCATAATCAAAATCTATTACATTTACAGATACAACCAGCAAATATTTTACTTAAACAAAACGGAAATTTAGCACTTATAGGCTTTGGGAAACCAAGAATAAATAAACAAATACCATTATTGCTGCTTATATTCCACCCGAACAAATTAATAATAACGCTGTACCGCAATCTGATTTTTTTGCTTTAGGACGTACCTTTGCTTTTCTGATTACAGGTAAATCTCCAATATCCCATCTCGAACTGTACGAACCAACTTTAGAAAATGATATTTCTTCCAATAATAATCCAAATAACGATCCGAATAATCAAGAATTAAATAATAACTGGCATAATTACGCATCACATATATCGCCAAAAATAACTAATTTGCTCGATAGAATGATGTCATCAGCACCAATAAACCGTCCCCAAAACACGCAGGAAATTTTACAAACTTTAGCAGAACTAAATACAACGACTACCTCCTCAAACATTTCCCAAATTACCCAAAATCCATCTATTTCCATACCCCAAAAAACTAAATTTTCCTGGCATTTTTTGTTTAATTGGATAATTGCGATCGCAACTGGTGGAATTATTGGAGGTTTGGTTGGTTTTGTCGCTGGTTTCCTAGCAGAATTTATCCTTGGTGCAGCTTTTAAAAATACAACGATTGGTTTTATCTTTGCTGGATCGATATTTGGTTTAATGACTGGAATCGGAATTGGATTAATGCAAAGTTTATTACTGCGACAAAATGGTTTTAAATTGCGTTGGTGGTTTTTAGTGACGATTTTAGGATTTACAATTGAAGGTATTGTGAGTGTTTTTACTGGAAATTATGGGACACAAAATGGATTCTTTTTTATCCCAGGTTTAGCAGTGGGAATGTTTCAATGGTGGGTATTACAGCGATACGTACAACCTGCTTTTTGGTGGATATTAGCAAGCGTTGCTGGTGGTGGAGTTGGAGTTGGAATTAATAAAGCCGTAAATTATTATTTAGGTAACACTTATAGTATTTTTGGTATTGTGTTGGGTTTATTTGGTTTTGGAATAGTTACAGGTATTGTTTTACAACTTTTATTGATGCGCTATCAAAAACTACCCTAGAGACGTTACATGTAACGTCTCTACAATCATATTTACTTTTTAAACTTCTGCAACATCTCAGCCATTCTGATACCCAATCTTTCTGCCGTCAATTTATCACCAGAATCGATTTCCGCATTTTTTCCACTCATATCCATCGCAGATTGTCCCATTACCCCCATAAATGAACCCAAACGGTTCACACCATCATCTTTACCATAATAAAAACTCGGCATATCTCCCACATTCACCCAAATCATACTGTGCTGTGAAGCATTAATTGCCAAATACAGTAATGTACCTTGCTTATCACCACTTAGAGAACTCGAATGGGTAAAACCTGCTGCTAATTTATCCTTCCAACCTTGTCGTAACCAAACTTCGCTTGCAGCATCAATAAAAGCTTTAAATTGCCCAGCAGCACCACCCATATAAGTCGGGGAACCAAATATAATTGCATCAGCTTGGTTCAATTTTTCTAACATTGCGTCATCTTGCCAACGTCCATTGACAATTTGTTCTCCAGTGATACGCAATAATTCAGCAGTTGTTCCCGAAACATGATTCGCACCACTTGCGATCGCATCTGCCATAAGATGGGTATGACCAGTACCTGAGAAATAAACGATTGCAATATTTGGCATAATCAACCTCGTATCTCTTATATTTGCTAGATATTTGATTACCGAGGTTGATACTAAAGCAAATGCCTACCGAAGTAAAGTAGTTACCAAAAAGTAACTATAAAAATCTTGGTATTTGAAGAGTTTAGGCTAGTTAGATTTGAGATTTGAATTAGGAACCAAAGCAACAGCTATTTTGCGTTGACGTTTAACTCCACCAGCAACTAATGTTAACATCAAGAATCCAGCTACAGTGGTGGTAGGTTCTGGAACTTCCACAACCAATTTTACATTATCAAAACCTGCAATACTTTCAGTTCCACTTCCTGAAAGTTTATAAACGAGATTGAAAGTTCCTTCACCTTGAGCTTGGAAAACATCCTTAAAAATCTTTGTGAAATCTAAGTTAAATTGACCACCATCATTATCTGGCAATAATGTAGTTAGTAGATTTTGTGTACTTCCTTTCTGGAGAAATAATTGAAAAGTATCGTTACTCTTTTTTTGATTAAATGCGTAATCGGATGAGACTTTGATAGATTTTAGTCTGCCGATAACAGCACTATTAATAAATGGGGAAGCTCCAGAAGTCGCAACTCCTCCCTGATTTAATAACCCATAATTCTCATCAAAAATACTCTCAAAAGCACCTACAGATGTTGTTTCACCGTTTGTGTATGTGAAATTTTCTAATGGCAAAGGCAAAGGAATTAATGTTGCTTGTGAAGATTTTGCGGATATTACACTAGATAAACCAACCATGCTAACAGTAACAGCAGTAATGCTTACATGCTTGAAAAGAGTGGTATTCAACATATATTCGATTTCTCCAAAGTTTTAATCAAAAAGTTCTAATCAAAAAGTTCAAAAAAGATTTTGATAGATACAGCAAACTAAAGCAAATTAACTGTTTACTAAATGCTTAATCTTGATTGGTAGATAATTATTAGTGGGTTCGCAATGTTAATGCTTAAAATCCCGATATATTGCAAACCTTGATGACTTACAATGTCAGAAATTTTTCCCTCAAGCTATTTAACTAAAAAAACAAAGTAACTAGGTTTATGAGTGAATTACCAGGCATTTATCTCTGCCTTGAATCCAAAGTGACATACAGACATTGAGAGTGTCACTATTGCAGAGCAGCCTTTATTGAAACAAAATATTATTTCATCTATTACTATCAGTACCAAAACCAGTAAAATTACGCACAGTAACTAATTTCAAGGCTTTCCCTGTGTTTGTATCTAAATTAACTTTTGATAAAGAAAAATCTTATAGGGATGGAATATTAAGCCATATCCCCAAATTTCCGTTTTTGAATCACAGCAGATTCTACCCCATCATCCAGCTATATATAGGCTGTTTCAGATGATTCAAATTTGTCTAAATAACTATATTGATTAGCAGTTATCATCTTTTTGGCAATGAAATATATTAGTTATTCTTAATTGTGACAAAATGTAACTTGTGTTACAATCTGCTCGATAATTTGTCACCTAGAATTAAATCTCTCCAAGAGGTGATAGTTCTAAAATACTCCAAAAGTAGGGTATACACGGCTTTTCTTGTAGGGAAATCACACCGAAAGATACTGTTGATTTTCATACGTATCTTCTAGATTGGTAATATATAGAAGTTACGGGATATATGAGCATTAAATAATTCAACTGATGACATTTGTAAAGTTTTTTTGCTATTTTGTATTCACCGGAACAGTTGCGGCTGAAAAGCTAAGTTTAAATAACTGTTAATTCCTTAATTTACAAACTAATTTCCTGCCAAAATTCGGTTACGTGTTTATCAAAAATTATTTGAAGGCACAATTGAAATTGCCGGAGTATATAGCGTGGGAATTGTAGATTAATGAAGTTGTTCATAAATTGTTAACACCGACCAGGAGAAGCTTGCTACGATGCTTAAAACAAATGACCAAAACATTGTATTTTCTACTTTTGTTCAACCAATAGCAGTAGATGGGCAAATTAATAAAAAACGGTTTCTAAAAATTAAGATTGATTTGTTGCAACCAGTACGAAATCGACTCGATACATTAGAAATAAAAAATCGCAAATTAGCAAAATTAGTTGCTAAGGCTATCCCCGCACAATGTCCGTTCGAGCGTGATATCGTTGTGTTTGGTCGCAAGGTTGCTCATATTCCCCCAATGTGTAAGCTAAATCCTTTGTACGACCAGTTTGTGGGACTACGTTTTCGTGCTTTGTGCTATTTAGTAGACCAATGTGGAGAAGATATTCAATCTTATTGTTAGTCGAAAAATAGAGAATTCAGGAGTTAGGATTCAAGAGTCAGGAGGCAGAAGTTAGAATTCAGGAGTCAGGAGTCAGAATTCAGGAGGCAGAGGTTAGAATTCAGGAGTCAGAAGTTAAATATCGGAAACCTAGATGTCAGAAATCAGAAGTTAGAATGAATAAGTTTTGAAGCTGAAACTTTTTGATTACTGAATGATGCTGTAAATCTACTAAAATAAGATGTACAGTAGATATCGAGATAGTGAGAAATGGATATTAAAATTGAGCGTCAACCCAGTCAAGAATACCTAGATAAATTAGGTGTATCACAATGGGGGATTTGGGAGAAGGAAGTATCTAAATTTCCCTGGACTTATGACTCTCAAGAAACTTGCTACTTTTTAGAAGGTGATGTTGTTGTCACTCCCGACGGGGGAGAAAGTGTAGAAATGGGTAAAGGTGATTTAGTAACTTTCCCTTCCGGAATGTCTTGTATGTGGGACATTCGTAAAAGCGTTAAAAAACACTATTACTTTGATTAGTTACTCAAAGTAATCTGGATTTAGAATTCAGAATTAAAGCATTCCCAATTAAAGTATTTCAAATTAAATAGTATCTTGGTGTCGCAAAATAAAACTAATTAGCTTGACGTACCTCTTACTTTTAGGTCAAGGTACGTCAATGTCATCACAGATAGCATTTCTAAATCATTCGCGAAAGCCAATAAACCCAATTTTTCAAGAAGTCAGGGATATTAGGATTAGGTCTTAATTTTTCCCTATTAGCGAGTGAGAAAATGTTACTACATCTGAGTACATGGCAGGAAGTTGAAGCTTATTTACAGAATTCTACAGGAATAATCTTACCAATTGGTTCCACCGAACAACATGGTCCAACTGGGTTAATTGGTACAGATGCGATTTGTGCGGAAGCTATATCTCACGGTGTTGGTGATGCTGTCAAAGCGATTGTTACCCCAACTATAAGCGTTGGGATGGCGCTACACCATACGGCGTTTCCCGGTACAATAAGTCTGCGACCAAGTACGATGATTCAAGTGGTACGGGATTATATTACCTGTTTGGTGAAAGCGGGTTTTCGCAAGTTTTATTTTATTAATGGACATGGTGGAAATGTTGCGACGCTAAAAGCTGCGTTTTCCGAGACTTATATTTATTTGGAAGATTTGCAGATATCCGATGCCAGTTCGGTACAATGTCATGTTGCAAATTGGTTTATGTGTGGTTCTGTTTATAAACTGGCACATGAGTTATATGGAAATGAAGAAGGTTCCCATGCAACCCCTAGCGAAGTTGCGCTAACTCAATACATTTACCCAGATGCGATAAAACAAGTACCCCTTTCTCCAGAAGTAAGTAAACAAGGGAAAATATATGGTGCGACTGATTTTCGTCGTCGTTACCCTGATGGTAGGATGGGGTCAAATCCTGGTTTAGCAACACCCGAACATGGCAAGCAATTTTATGATTTGGCTGTGAAGGAATTGAGTGCGGGGTATTTGGAATTTTTGAATGGAGGATAGTAGGGGTTAACGGCTGTTAACCCTCTGAAATATTTAATTTTGTTAATTCTCTGAATATGGAAAATATGGGGGGAATATGGAGGGCGAATAGCCATTCGCCCCTACAATGGGGTGGCTCTGTTAATTCTTTGAATATGGGTGGAATATGGAGGAATATGGAGGGCGAATAACCATTCGCCCCTACAATGGGGTGGCTGTTAACCCTTGAATATTAACATCGGGCAATACCGTCTTCACGGGCAGCACGTTGGACTGCTGCGGCTACAGCAGGTGATACACGTTGGTCAAATACAGATGGAATGATATGCTCTTTATTCAGGTCGGATGGTTTGACTAGAGATGCGATCGCACTGGCGGCTTCGAGGTACATTGAGGTTGTGATTGTTTGGGCACGACAGTCTAATGCACCCCGGAATACCCCCGGAAATGCTAAGACGTTATTTATTTGGTTGGGGTAGTCGCTACGTCCAGTTGCCATAACTGCTACGTCTTTACTCACTAGTTCCGGCTGGATTTCGGGAATGGGATTTGCCATTGCAAATACAATGGGGTCTTTTGCCATTGAGCGTACCATTTCTGGGGTGAGGACTCCAGGGGCACTGACACCAATAAATACATCAGCACCTTGAATCGCACCTGCTAGGGTTCCCTGGGCTTTGACGGCAAATTCCCGTTTTTCGTCGGTAAGCTCTGGACGACTGGTTGAGAGAATGCCTTGGGAATCGCACATGATGATTGTTTCCGCACCTGCTTTTTTGAGCAAGCGTGCGATCGCAACTCCCGCAGCACCAGCTCCGTTGATGACAATACGAATTTTCTCCATTGGCTTGTTGACTACCTTTAAGGCATTAAATAACGCCGCTAAGGTGACTATTGCTGTACCATGTTGGTCATCGTGGAAAACGGGGATATCTAATTCGCGTCGCAATCTTTCTTCAATCTCGAAACACCGTGGAGCGGCAATATCTTCTAGGTTGACTCCACCAAAGACTGGAGCTAAATTCTTCACAGTACGGACTATTTCATCGGTATCTTGGGTTGCTAAACAAATAGGGAAAGCATCGATACCTGCAAATTCTTTAAATAACATTGCTTTGCCTTCCATGACTGGCAAAGAAGCTTCCGCACCTAAGTTACCTAAGCCTAAAACGGCACTCCCATCGGTGACAATTGCAACTGTATTTCGTTTGATGGTAAAGTTGTAAACCTCTTCCGGATTTTGAGCGATCGCTTTACAAACCCTGCCGACTCCGGGTGTATAAGCCATTGCTAAATCGGAAACGCTCTTGATTTGAATGCGACTGGTAACGCTAATTTTACCACCACGATGGAGATTGAAAGTGCGATCGTAGACATCGAGGACTTTGATATCAGGTAATTGTTTTACTGCCTGGACAATCATCTCAGCATGTTCCGTACTGGCAGCATCGATAGTCAAATCACGGGTAGAAATAGCCCTTGTTTGCTCGATTAAATCAATCTGACCGAGATTACCACCATTTGATGCGATCGCTTGTGTCACAGAAGCCAGCATCCCTACACGATTGGGAATTTCGAGGCGTATAGTTAAACTAAAACTTGAATTCGGCGTGAGGTCAACCATTATGTGTATTATATTTTCAGACAATAAATTTTAGATTGAATTTAGGTTTTAGTCATTACTTTTTTGTTACGGCTTGGTGATTAATGGGTATTGGGGTATCACGAATTACCTGTCGCCTTCCCGTCGCGAAAAATTTGTGCAACAATCGGTATCATCACATGATAAAGGCAAAAAATACGCCTTGTGCGATCGGTGAATTGAATGCAAGAAACGACGCTCCGAGGTCATTATCGAATCATCCAAAATTTAGGTAGGGGAGGATTTAGCGAGACATATCTTGCTAAGGATATTGACTTGCCTGGGAATCCTTACTGCGTTGTCAAGCTGCTGAAACCGATGTTTATGCAGCATCCGCAAGCATTGGAAACGGCAGCGCGATTATTTGAGCGTGAAGCTCAAGTTCTGTATCGATTGGGTAGTCACAATCAAATTCCCAGGCTTTTGGCACACTTTGAGGAAAATCAAGAATTTTACTTAGTTCAAGAGTATGTTTCTGGAACTGTTCTCAGTAAAGAATTTGTTTCTGGTGAAAAATGGACTCAAAATCAAGCTAGAGAATTTTTACAAGATGTTTTACAGATACTAGAATTTGTCCACAAGGAAAATGTCATTCACCGCGATATTAAACCAGCAAATCTGATCCGTCGTCATCTCGATAATAAAATAGTTTTGATTGACTTTGGAGCGGTTAAAGAAATTACTAATATGATCGAAAATTCCCAGGGAGCTACGAGGATTGGAACTCGTGGATTTATGCCGAATGAGCAGGAAAATGGGAATACACAATTTAATAGCGATATTTTTGCCTTGGGCATGACTTGCATTCAAGGATTAACCCGTGTACCATCGGAAACTTTGCCCAGAAGTCCAGAGATAACTTGGAATAAGCAAGGTATTAATCCTCAATTTGCGGCGATTTTAGAGAAAATGATTTGCAATGATTATCGTCAGCGCTATCAGTCTGTTAATGAAGTTTTATTCGCATTAAATAAATTAGAGCAAGCTAGTAATCACAAAAGTTGGTGGCAAAACAAAAAGGCTATGGTAGGTTTACTTTCTGCTGTTGTTATTTTGCCGATCGCATGGAAATTAACTAATAATTATGCCAATATAGATACTCAGAATAATTCCCCTACTAATCTACCAATTTCCACAGGATTGAATAATTCTCAGAATACTGCCACATACGAAAACCAAAGCTACAATGTCAAAATTAATTATCCTGAAAATTGGCTGAAAAATGATGTTGGGGATAAAACTACTGGTGAATTAGCAAGGTTTTCTTTGTTATCTAGTAATTCTAATACTACTAATACTAGCTCTAACAATGACTCTCCAGTAGAATTAATATTGGAAATACAAAATTTTGACAAACCCGTTACTTTAGAAGAATTGACAAATTTACGAGTTAATGAAATTACCCAATTTTTCACCGATGCCAAAATCCATGAATCCCACTTCACTAAGCTGAAAAATGCACCAGATATCTCCGCACATGAAGTAATTTATTCAGGTAAAGATGATAAAACTGACGTTAAACGTAAAGCTGTATGGTTAGTAAAAAATAATAAAGCTTATATCATCACCTATTCTGCACCCGAACGCAATTACGATACTTATTTAACTACCGCAGATGCAATGATTAATTCTTTGAAATTGCATTAGTATTGGGAATTTTGCTGATAATTAATTATGGCAATTTTTTTATACTTGTATTGTAGAGAAACAATTTATAAAACAAAAATTAAATTTATTGTCGGGTACAAACTTACCTTTCCTTTTTTCTTAATTATATAATACTATTATGTATTTAGTACATATAGATTTTAGTTAAATTTTTAAACATGATATGCAGTCAACACAGTATTTTTATCAGAACTATAAATAGACTCAACCCTTGGATAATCATTGTGTAACCACCATACTTTTACTCTCCCACCTTGCGCTGGTGCAGTTCCTACTTCAAAATATCCTACATTAATCATCAGTTTTTCAAACTCGCTTGATGGTAATGTTTTACTGGTAAATGATGCTAAACCCTGTATTGTATGTTTATCAAGCGTCATAGTGACCCTGATAACTTGTAAATATTTTGTATCCTGGTAGGACTATCCCAAAACCTGTAGAACTATGAATTTTACCGGGATATTTGTAAGGGTTATCATCCGGTATTGCACCACCAATTCTAATAGTGAAGTATGGACACCAAAAATAGAATCCTGGTATCAGCAAGTCCATACTGTAGGTAATGGCTCTAAGATTTACTAGTCTATTATTTATATCATTTTTAGCCGCGCGATCGGCTCTTAAATCTTTAACATCTTCTTCAACTTCTATTCGCTTCAATAATGCGTGAATTTCGTTTAAGGTGCTGTCATGAGAGTGCTTCAATATAGTATTAATAGCATCAATAATTTCTTGGCGTTCTTGTTCAGTTTTCATTAATTTTTTCCCATATCAATAATTATAGTAAATTGCAAAAGTATCGATTCTAAACTGTTCAATAGGGTGCTAAACTTTACTAGCCTAAAATATGAACAGGAAATTACCGGGATGTAAAAGCCTGTAATTTAGGATTTTGCAATAATTTTTGTGCATCTGCAATTAACCTTTTCCCCCACAAATTCTTTCGCAAAAAAGCCTGGTTAGCAAATCTTTGATTCAATCGCAAAGCATTTTCAGCTATAGTCAAGCTCATTTGTCTATCTCCCTTAGCATATAACAGTGCTGCCATTGCCATTTGTGGTTCGGCTGAATTTCCATCAATTGCGATCGCACTCTGAAATTGCTTAATTGCCCCTTCTATATCTTGAAGTTCGTATTTGATTAATCCCAGATTATTGACTGCTGCTAATAATTTGGGGTTTTGGGTAGCAGCTTTTTCATATGCTGCGATCGCACCTTGAAAATCCCCTTGCATGTGGTAACTCCAACCTCTGGCAAGATATGCGATCGCATTATTGGGTTCAAGTTTCGCTGCTTGATTAAAATCCGCTAGAGCAGCTTTATTATTTCCTTGACGTTGTGCGTTTAAACCGCGCATCGCATAGATAGCTGCGATATTTTGGGCAGGTTTGAGATTAATTACCGTGTCAAAATCTGCTTTTGCTTGCTGATAATTTTCCCGTTCCGATTGTAAAATTCCCCGCATAAAATAAGCATCCCCAATACTTGCTTGCCCCCATTCACGATTAACTTGAATGGCTCGATTGTAAGATACTAAAGCTTCATCATAATTTCCTAATTCCCCCAATACAAAACCCCGACTATACCAAGCTTGGGAAAACTGGGGATTGATGCGAGTTGCTTGGTTTAAATTGTCCAAGGCAGCTTTTTTATCACCTTGATTGTATAAAGCAAAAGCTCGGTCAAAAGTACTACGAGCGGTTGTAGATATTGGGGTATTCTTTTGATTTGGACTTGTGGTGGCAATGGGATTTTGTCTAGGTTGATTATTTATCGGTTGATTATTACTAGACTGATTATTTCCTGTTTGGGAAGAATTTGTGCCAAAAGTGCCATCTTTAACTTGTTGAATTAGCAATTTGACAACTTGAACATCCTGAGTACGTCCCTGACGCTGATATATTGTACCTGCTTTTTCCAGGTCTGCGATCGCGCCTTGTTTATCTCCCAATCCACCACGAACTATTGCCCGTAAAAACTCAGCTTCATTGTATGGAATCAGACTTATTTGCTCAAACCCTTTAAATGCTTTGCCAAGTTCGGGAGAAAGTTTACTCGCTTGAGCGATATCGCGAATTGCATCCTGCTTTTTCCCCAAAGCTAAATTTGCTACACCTCTAGCACCATAACTAATTGCCGTAGTTGTAGGAGAATTTGGTTCAATCTGAATCGACTTATCGCTGTCATTGAATGATTCCTGAAAATCCCCCAAATACAGCCGAATGTAACTTCGATAAGCATAGGCAAAAGCATTCTTCGGATTCAACCGCAACACTTGATTAAAATCAGCTAACCCAGCTTGCCAATTTTTGAGTTGTACATGGGAATTACCCCGTCGTTGGTAAGCATCAGGATTATTCGGGTCAAGTTGTAGCGCTTTATTGTATGCTGCGATCGCGCCTTGATGATCTTGTTTGTCGGCTTTTGCACCACCTAAACTAATAAATTCTTCCGCACTTGGTTTTCTGGCAACTCTGGCAACCGTTGGTGCATTATTGCGAATACCCGGTGAAGGAGTACTTTTTGTTGATGCTAAAAATGTATTGATGGGAATTCCCAACCGCAAACCTAATTTTACCGAACCGTCCTTTTCCTCTTCGGTTTTTGCCTTGCCATTAATCCCAATAACCCGCGCTTCCCCATCAACAACGGGACCACCACTCATTCCTGGTATCGCTTCATTATTGTAAACCAGCGTGTAACCACTATTTCCTTGCGCCAACAAACTGCGAACCGTCCCATCGGTAAATTGATAGCTACGCTCCCTAGTTATACCTGGGATTGCATCAGCCCAACCAACCACATAAATCGGCATTCCTTCCCGCACTTGGTCGGAATTTGCGATCGCTGCTACTCGGTAATTTTTGTTACTATTGAATTCTAAAACAGCTAAATCCAGACCAGGTATTTCCCGACTGCGATAGACTGGATACCTTCCCCCATCTACCGTTTGAATTTCATATCTCCCATCAGCACCGATTACGTGCTGATTCGTCAAAACATAATAAACATTACCTTTCTTCTCATAAATTACCCCCGAACCAATACCATCACCACCAATTAAAACTGTAAACTCTTTCGCAATCGAATTAACTTCTTGCGGTGTTAATGCTAAAACAACTTGTGATTGTGTAACTACAACAGCAGTAATTAACCATGCTGGAAAAATTCGAGAAAACTTCATTTTTCTTTTTATTTTTAATTTTACTTATTTAGAAATCTGCTCAAAATTAGGTTTTATATCTCAATCTTTTATCTCTCTTTTATCTATTATTTCTTGGCGTTCTCTGCGTCTTGGCGGTTCATACCCCCTTTCTTATAAATCTCCATCGGAATCCCCCAGCTATAACGTTCCATCCGTTGACGCAAACTATTATCAGGCTCAGTACCATCTTGATACACATATGGATTTCCCCAAAGCGGTTCAGCGTGCATCCCATTAATTGCCACAACCTCACCCGCGCTATTCAGCAAAGGACCCCCACTCATGCCTTTTTGGACATCATTGGTATAACCAATCCGATAGCCACCTTCCAGAGCTTTATCCAAAACCAGACTAATTTCACCAACCTTAAAACTAACACCTTTACCTACAAACCCTTCCCCATTAACTGGAAAACCAGCAGCAAAAACCTCATGTCCGATATTTAAATTAGAACTCGTACCCAGAGACGCAACCTGATATTTGTGGCTGGGGCTGCGAAATTCAAGTAACGCCAAATCTGTATTTTGTGGTAGAGACTTCATATGCGATCTCTTGACAGGAAAACTTGCCGCATACACCCGACCATCACTTATCTGAATCCGATACGGTGGTTGACTCGCTCGCAAAACATGTGCATTTGTCAGAACTGTATAAACCTCTCCATCCTTGCGAACCAAAATCCCCGATCCCAAAAATTCGCTCGACAAAACCTTCACAGTAATTGCAGCAGCTAGTTTCTGCACCTGCTGCTGGGTATGCGATCGCTCAACTGCAACTATCCGATCCGATGCTGGTATTGCTGAAGAAATCGATAAGCTAACGATACTGGCAACCAGCAATATCTTGCGCCAATCCATCTCAATTTTGGTTGTTAGGGTTATGATTTTTAGTTTTGCTTAGTTTTTGCGGTTGTATCTTAATGTCTACTGACATTCCCAAACTGGCTTTCCTGCTGGACAAGATTCACCAATTAATTGTTGAACATCAACATAGGCAGCTTCCTTATCGGTCGAAACTGCTGGATTATTGCGGCTACCGCTCAGTTGAATTGTCCCATCTCCGCTACTGCCAGCCCGGTTATCGAGCAATTGCTGCATTATATCTCTCGGATTTTTATCTGCCTTCAGAGTGACTAAAACCCCATTCGGCAAACAAGAACCACCCTTATAAGAAGCCACACACAAGACAGATTGACCATTCGACCGACCTGCTCGCAAAAAGTTGAGTGTTCCATTGTCAAAAAATCGCTGGAACCTTGCCGATATTTCTTCACAGCGTTTTTCTGGAGTCCAAGGAGGAGGAAACGCCGAATCTACCCAGCGAATCATGGGTTTATTGCCCCGTGGAGTGCGAACAAGTGTCGCTGGAACACCCCGACTCATTCCACAGTAAAATTTACTAGTTTGAGCATTACTTGACTGGTTAATACCAACTGTTGCACCAAATGTAAGTCCAATCAGACTCAAGATTTGAACCAATACACCGAGTTTCATAAAACCTCGCCGGGATGTTTAGAAACCGCGTCTCGATTAAAGCGCGGAGGGAAAAAGCTTTACTAAAACGTTTATTCTCAGTCTATAGGATTATATACAGAGTTAAATGTTAATTTTTCGGAAAAGTTCGGTAATTTTGCCGATCGCACTCCTATTAAATTATTTATCCTAGACTTGACATCTCCCCTCACTAGAAGTTAGGGGATTCTAATACGTCTTCTATGTCTAATAAATATTTTTAGCTAGAGACGTTCCGGTGGAACGTCTGCGAATTTTGAATCAATTCCTAACGATGCCAGCGAGTACCCTCCTTCCCATCAACCAAAGTGATACCCTGGGATTGAAGCTGATTACGGATTCTGTCACTCTCCGCAAAATCCTTAGCTTGCCTGGCATCAGTGCGTTGTCGAATTAAAGCTTCAATATCCGTATCGCTCAAACCACCTTTAACATTAGTTTCCTCAATTTCCGGCTCCGCTTCCAAACCGAGAACATTCGCCAAAGTCACCAATGTATACCAAGACTTCTGTAATTCTGCGATCGCAACTTCAGTCTTTCCTTGATGCACGAAAATGTTAGCTTCCTTACCCAAATCCTTGGCAAGCTCAAACAATACCGCCAAACTACCAGAAAAATTCAGGTCATCATCACCAAAAGTCTGAAAACGCTCAATCAAGCTTTTATCAAGTTGATTACCAACGTCAGTAAAACCTAACATTTCTCCGTACTGCGAACCGAATAGTAAACCCTTTTTGAGAGTATTCCAGCTATTAACCGCACCTGCGATCGCATCTTCTGTAAAATCTAAAGGTTTACGGTAATGTGCCTGCAATACAAATAACCTGACTGCCATTGGGTCAACAACTTCGGGGTACTGCGACCATTTTCCATCAAGTAAATCGCGAATCGTAATGAAATTACCCAACGACTTCGACATTTTCTGTCCATCTACCATCACCATGCCATTGTGCATCCAATAGCTTGCTAAAGGTTTACTTCCAGCACCTTCCGACTGGGCAATCTCATTTTCGTGATGGGGGAAAATTAAATCACCACCACCACCATGTATATCAATGGTTTCACCCAAGCGTTCGCGAATCATTGCCGAGCATTCAATATGCCATCCCGGACGACCTTTACCCCAAGGAGAATCCCAAGAAGGCTCTCCTGGTTTGGCACTTTTCCATAAAGCAAAATCGAGGGGATATTGTTTACGATTACCTTCTGGATCCTCTGGATCGACACGACCACCTGCCCCAGCTTGCATTTTATCTAATTCCCGCCCCGATAATTTCCCATAAGTAGGAAAACGTTGAACTCGGTAATAAACATCACCACTCGCTGGATAAGCCAAATCCTTCGCGATCAAACTCGCAATCAAATCCTGGATACCTTGGATATGTTCGGTTGCACGGGGGTAATCATCCGCATCCATCACATTCAAACGACGAATATCTTCAAAATAAGCATCGATAAAGCGCTGCGAGACTTCTGCCATCGTCGAACCCTGTTCTTTCGCTCGGTTGAGAATTTTATCGTCAATATCGGTAAAATTTTGAATGTAGCGTACTTGATAACCACGCCAAAGGAGATAACGACGAACCACATCCCAAACCATGTAAGACCTTGCATGACCCACGTGGCAGTAATCATAAACTGTCACACCGCAGCAATACATTTTGACCTTTCCTGGTTCGACAGTCTTCAGTACTTCCTGGCGACGGGTGAGTGTATTGTAAACGGTTAGGGTCATAATTAAAGAATTCGTATTTTTTTGTATTTTACAGTGAGTGGGCAATAATTAAGGTTCGGCAACGGTCAGAAGATGCGTTCCGTTTCTCCTTAATGCTAGTGTTTTTGTAAGGTATGCGCTACATTTCCGATTGATTTTGATTTTTATTCACTTTTTTATTCACAATGGTGTTATGCAAGTAGTTACTTCTGAATCGCAACTAATGGGTTCCACCAAGCAAGGATTGCCTGTAACAATTATTACTGGCTTTTGGGTAGTGGAAAAACAACTTTACTTAATCACATTTTGAGCAATCAGCAGGGTTTGAAAACTGCGGTGTTGGTAAATGAGTTTGGTGAAATCGGCATTGATAATGAGTTAATTATCAGTGCTGACGAAGGTAATAATATGGTGGAGTTGAGTAACGGTTGTATTTGCTGCACAATTAATAATGATTTGGTTGATGCAGTTTATAAGGTTTTGGAACGTCAAGAAAATATTGATTATTTAGTAGTTGAAACAACGGGATTAGCTGACCCTTTACCTGTTGCATTGACTTTCCTGGGTACAGAATTACGCGATTTAACGCGCTTAGATTCGATTGTTACTGTAGTTGATGCTGCAAATTATAGCCTAGATTTGTTTAACTCGGAAGCTGCGCTCAGTCAGATTAGTTATGGTGATGTGATTTTGCTGAATAAAACCGATTTAGTTTCGGAATCGGAATTAGCAGATGTGGAAAGAAAAATTAACGAAATTAAAGGTGATGCGCGAATTATTCGGACTAAAAATTCGCAAGTTCCTTTACCCTTAATTCTTAGTGTGGGTTTATTTGAGTCTGATAAGTATTTTGATGCAGTAGATGACCATAAGCATGAGCATCACGACCACCACGACCATCATGACCATTCAAATTGTGGTCACGACCATAATCATGAACACGACCACCATCATTCCGAACACTTAGAAAATGATGGGTTTACATCGATTTCTTATCAAATAGATCGACCATTTACAATTAGAAAATTTCAATATTTTCTCGACAATCAATTACCTGCAACAGTATTTCGTGCAAAGGGCATTATGTGGTTTGCAGAAAGTCCCAAACGTCATATTTTCCACCTTTGCGGGAAGCGATTTACAATGGATGATGATGAGTGGAAAGGTGAGCAGAAAAACCAACTAGTTTTAATTGGTCAAAATCTCGACAAAGAGACTTTACTCGAACAGATAAAAAATTGTGTTGCCGTTGCTTCTGATAGTCATGGCAAAGATTTTGCTAAATATAATTAAGTATGAATTAGGGTGGTTAATACCCACCCTAAATATGTTCTAATACCAATTTGAAACAGTGATTGCGACAAATGTAATTTGGAAAACCTTACCAAATTCATGCTTCACAATCGAAAATTCAAAATAATACAAGCATTTTTGTTTTTAGATTTTTAATTACAAAATTAATTATAAAATTTTTAATGGTGAGATTTTTAAATATAAAATCAAACCTGATTTCTATAGATAAAATTATTAATCATCCAAAAGTAACGGCAAACTTACAGTAAAAGTCGTCCCCACATCTATATAACTACTAACAAATATCTCACCTCCATGTGCTTCAACGCATTTTTCACTATCGCTAAACCCAAACCTGTACCGGGAATTTTACCAACATTTCCAGCACGGTGGAACGGTTGAAAAATGTATGGTAAATCTTCTTCTTCAATCCCGATTCCTGAATCTTTAATTTGAAAAACAACATTATTATTTTGATTAACTAACTCAAAGTTAATAGTACTATTTTGAGGTGAATATTTAATTGCATTATTAAGTAAGTTACATAAAATATGTCGGAGTAAAGTTTCATCCCATAATGCGACTTTGCTGAAATCATTATAAGTTGTAAATATCAGATTTATATTTTGCTCATTTGCCGCAAGTTGTGCTTCTTCAGCAAGTTGATGGCAAAATTTTTCCAAATCAATTTCGATAAAATCATGAACCACCCTACCTGAGTCAACTTGCCCAATAAACGAGACTTCATCCAATAGCTGCGACATACTTTTGACCGCAGAACGTATTAACTGAAAGTGCGATATCTTCTTCTCTTTCGATAATTTATCCTCATTATTTTGCAACAATCCCGCAGCTAGCAAAATTGTATTTAACGGATTGCGGATATCGTGGGATAACATCGAGACAAACTCTGATTTAAACTGGTTTATTTCCTGCGCTTTGACTAATTCCGCAGTTCGTTCTTCAACACGATTTTCTAAATTTTGATTGACTGTACGGAGATTTTCTAAAGCCTGTTTTCTTTCGATCGCATACCTAAGCGATCGCAACAGGACTTTATCATTTATTTGTCGTTTTACCAAATAATCTTGCGCTCCCTGTCTAACTGCTTCCACTGCTAATTCATCATCATTCGTATTAGTTAATACTACGATTGGCAAGGTAGGAGCAAGAGCAATTAGAGGAGGAAGGGAAGCTAAACCTTCGCTATCTGGCAATGTTAAATCAAGTAATATGGCATCATAGGGACAGCCTCTTAACTCGTTTAAGGCATCTTGCAAACGCTTAACATGTATCAAAGTGAACAAAGGAGATTGCGATCGCGTCGCGACTTCCGAGGAGTTTTGAGTCAGCAACTCTTGTAAAAACCTAGCTTCTGCCAAGTTGTCTTCAATTAACAAGATTTTGACTGAGCTTTCAATCATAAGGAACGGAAAATGCGAAAAAGTGGAGAAGGAGGAGTTGAATAGAGACAATCCGATGGATCGTCTCTACAAAAGTTAGGAGTTAGGATTTTCCTATTCAATAATTAAACAGGTAAAGTAACTATAGATAGCCAAAAGTTTTCTATCCCTTTGACTATTTGGAACAATTCGCTCAAGTTGCGAGATTTAGTAATGTAGCAGTTGACATGCAAGTCGTAGGAATGAAAAATGTCTTCTTCATTCCTTGATGTTGTCAGTACTACTACTGGAATACGTTTTAGATTTGGGTCAGCTTTTATCTCTGCCAAGACTTCGCGACCATCTTTTTTGGTAGATTTAAATCTAGCAAAATTAAATCAGGTCGAAGTGCATTTTGATACTCACCTTCTTGGCGTAAATATGCCATTGCATCCATTCCATCGCGAACTGTGATGATTTGATGGGGAAACGAACTATTTTTTAACGCTTCTTGGATTAGACGAATATCAGCTTTATTGTCCTCTACCAAAAAGATGATTTTAGCTTTTACGTCCGTTTCTGCGTTCACGATCGCGTCCTCTAACTGGTAGTGTAAAGTAAAAAGTCGCACCTTCACCAAGTTGAGATTCCACCCAGATACGTCCCCGATGACATTCAATAATTTTTTTACAGATTGCTAAACCCATTCCCGTACCTTGATATTCATCACGGGTATGCAAACGTTGAAAAATGACAAAGATGCGATCGCGGAATTTAGGATCGATGCCAATCCCGTTATCCTCAACTGAGAATAACCATTCTTCTTCGAGTCTGGTTGCGGAGATATGAATTTTTGGTGGTTGATTGCTATGAAATTTGATTGCATTACCAATTAGGTTTTGAAACAGTTGCATTAATTGCGTTCTGTCTGCCATTAATGTTGGTAATTCATCGTGGGTAATTGTTGCTTTTGTTTCTCCTATACGCTGACGTAAATTTGTAAATGCTCGCTCTAAAGATGTATTCACATCTATTAATTGAAATTCAACTCCTTGCAAGTCTACTTTGGAATATGCGAGAACATCATCTATTAAAGTTTGCATTAAACTTACGCCTTCAACAGCATAATTGATAAACTCACTCGCATCTTCATCGAGTTCCTCGCTATAGCGCATTTCTAATAATTGAACGTAGTTGGCAACTTGATTTAATGGCTCTTGTAAATCATGGGAAGCAACGTAGGCAAACTTTTTTAATTCCGCATTAGACAGTTCTAAATCATGCGCTAATTGGGCAAGTTCGTCTGCTTGTCGTAGCACTATATTGACGATAGCTTTGCGTAGTTCCAAAGCAGCTTTTATCTCAACAGTTTGCCAAGGTAAAGAAGTTAAGTTAACTGTTTCTTTCCACATCTCAAACGATTTTCGTGGACGCAAACGTAAATTATTTTCGATTTGATTTTCATCATCATAACTTAATTCAAATGCATTATTCGGGTCACCACCCCAATTCACCGTTTGAATTACTTCCTGACGGAACCATAATACATAATTCCGCTTAGAAATGGGAATTGCTAATAAACCACTGGCAACATTTTTGTATTTTTCTGCATCTGGATAAAGGTTTGGTAAGCAATTCGTGTAAAATACCTCTTCATCAACATTATTTTTGAGCCATTGCACTAAGAAATCTAATTCTTCTTCTTTAGGAGTTTCACCAATTAAAGTGTAATTTCCAGCGAAACAAACTGCCGCACCTTGTGCATTTGCTAAATCAAGTAAATTGGGTTGATTTTTAACTAAACCATCAATAAAGTTCTCTTCCTGCGACATATACTCAACCAGTCTCGATTGAATATGTGTTAATTGCATTCGATAGTCATAATCTTCAGTTTCTTCCCTAGAACTAATTTCCGAAAATATGACTCTACCTAAAAATTCGCAGGCTTTTCGTAACTCGTAGGAAACATACTTCGGTGTTTGATGGTGGCAAGCTATTAATCCCCAAAGTTTACCATCTTTGATTAGGGAAATTGTCAATGAAGCACCCACACCCATATTATGTAAATACTCGGTATGACAGGATGCAGCACTTCTAAGAATCGAATTGGTGAGATTTACGGGGGAGTGATTCAGAGGGTTTTCTGCGGGGACAATTTCTACAGCTTCCGCATGGGTATTAGGAATTAGACGAATCCAATTTGAGGCAAATAATTTTCTTGCTGGTTTGGGAATATCCGATTCAGGATAATGCAAACCCAAATATGGTTCTAAGTGAGCAAGTTTTTCTTCAGCAATCACAGAACCATGTCCATCATGGTCAAATTTGTAGAGCATCACCCGATCGAATTCGGTGATTTTTCTAACTTCCTGGACAATGATTTTGCAAAAATCTTGGAGATTAGTAGTTGATTCGAGTTGATTAATTGATGTTTTGCTAGATGATAAAAACTCAAAAAGGCAATGTTTTCTTGGGATATTGCAGGTTCTAATTCCAGAATTAAAAATCCTTCAGAGTTACGATGAAAGATAGCATCAAATATTGCATAATCATCACCTTTCTTGCGTATCCAAATTTTTGTCGGGTTGATATAATCGAGGTTTTCTGCATTTAATCCAGTTTGAATTTTGTCGAGTTGAAATGCATCAATAATGTCTTCTAGAGTTCCTTGTAGTAATGTTTCCGCAGTCACTCCAAAGTGCATATAAGCATTACTGCTAACCTGCAATATTTTTAATTCTGGTTCTTTTAGAACAAAAATAACACCATGAGGCTGAATTTGAGTGAATGTGTGAATCGGTGCTTCTTTGAGTTTAGTTATCTGCCTATTTTCGTCCAATTTTTTTAAAGGGAATTCACGAACCATTGCGATCCATCCTAGTTGTTACAACAGTATTTTAGAAGAAGAATCAGGAGTTAAAATTTTTGAATTAGTAATTGACGAGCAATTAAGTTGAGAAACAAAACTAATAAAGCGAATATGCTATATTCAGCTTTAAAATACTTGCTTTTTGAATAATCCTTTGGTTTGATTTATACCTATGTATTTTCTTGGCGTTCCAAGTTTAGCAGTCTATTTTATTACTTGCAGATAAGAAATATGAAAAAAAAATTAAGCCACTATGGTAATCATCAAGAAATATTACTCTATTTATCTTTTTATTTATTTTTAATAAATTAGTATTTCAGCCTTGCTTTTACTGGATATTTAATTAACCAAGCTAGAAAAACTTAATTTTAAAGACGTAAATCTATACGAAGTCATGACGACTTGCATATGCAACCGCTATTTAGCTTGGACAGCAGAAGCCTCACATCGTAATCTTTGATTCGGTGTTGAGATGTAGCTTGCTACTTACAGAAGCGACTTTGTGTCTACCCGTAGGGTATGCGAGATAAAAAAAGAAACATTGGCTTTATTGCTTTTCTGCATAGCAGGAGCAGATAAAGGCAATAGTTGATTTCGTTAACTGTAGAGTACCGTATTGCCTTATCAGAAAAATGGGTTTAAAACCCTGCGCTTCTAGCGCGGCTTTTTATTATTTCTAAATATTAAAATAATTTTGGAGACATCAATAGATATATAATTAGAATACGAATAAAATATATCCATTTTTGAAAATGGTTTCAGCATACCAAACTCAATTAATCCAAATAAAACTAACCGAG
>JAAUPE010000204.1 GCA_012034595.1 Calothrix sp. CSU_2_0
TTGGGCATTGGGGATTGGGGATTGGGGATTGGGAATTGGGGATTGGAGATTGGGCATTGCGAACTAACCACTAACTCCTAACTCCTGACTCCTGACTACTGACTACTGACTACTGACTACTGACTACTGACTACTAACTCCTGACTCCTGACTCCTGGGAACCTAACTGATAATGACTAATTCTTGGTGGATATGTATTCAATTATTTATTCAATACTGCTGAGATTTTTTGTTACATTCTTTAAAACTAAGTAAAAATGCTCAAAAAACCGTATTTTAGAAAACAGTATTTTTAGTCTTATTGGATTGAAAATTCAATCATTCAGAAACACCTGTTTGCGTCAATATTTCTACTTCCACAAAACTCATGATTCAAAGTGTAAAATCTATCCCAGCCTTTGACAACAAGCAACAATACGCGACCATCGAAGCCGAAGTCAGCGCTGCCGTCTTAGAAGTGTTAGCTTCCGGTCGCTACATCGGTGGACCCGCAGTTAATAGCTTTGAGCAAGCATTTGCAGCCTATCACGACGTTGCAGAATGTATCGCTTGTAACTCAGGTACAGACGCTCTCTACTTGGCTTTACGTGCTTTTGACATTGGTGCGGAAGATGAAGTCATCACTACACCTTTTACCTTTATCGCTACTTCGGAAGTCGTTAGCGCAGTGGGTGCAAAGCCTGTCTTTGTTGATGTTGACGCAAGCACTTATAATTTGAATTTACAGCAAGTTGCAGCTGCAATCACACCCAAAACTAAGGCGATTATTCCAGTACATCTTTTCGGTCAACCTGTCGATATGACAGCTTTGATGGAATTAGCCAAACAGCATAATTTAAAGGTGATTGAAGATTGCGCTCAATCGACAGGTGCAACTTGGGATGGTAAGAAAGTCGGTAGTATCGGTGATATTGGCTGTTTTAGCTTTTACCCTACGAAAAATTTAGGTGGTTGTGGTGATGGTGGTGCGATCGCAACCAACAACCCAGAAATTGCAGCTAGAATGCGGGTTATCAAAAATCACGGACAATCGAACCAATATCATTACAATGAAATTGGTGTAAATAGCCGTTTAGATTGCATTCAAGCTGTAATTCTCCAAATTAAATTGCGGTATTTAGATAATTGGAATGCCAAGAGAAAAGCGATCGCATCTCGCTATCATCACTTTCTATCCCAAATTCCCGGTATTATCACACCTCAAGAACTAACTGGTGGTGAGGGTGTTTGGAACCAATATACAATTCGTATTCTTGACGGGAAACGAGAGGAACAGCGTAAAAAGTTACAAGACATGGGCGTAAATACAATGGTTTACTACCCGATGCCATTACACTTGCAGCCAGTTTATCAAGAATTAGGGTATAAATTAGGGCAACTTTTAGTTTCCGAGGAATTAAGTAAAGAAGTGACATCATTACCCATGTTTCCCGAATTGAGCGAAGAACAGCAAGACCAAGTGATTTATGCCGTTAAAGAAGTGATAAGTTAAACGTAGAGACGACCCGATGGGTCGTCTTTAATTGGTTTATTTATTTGTTTGTTTGTTTTTTATTCACGCAAAATAATGGGACGAAGTATTAGTAGTTGCCAAAGCTTCGACTAAACTGCGTACAGCCGCAATCATGGCAACTTTGCTGTTAAGTTGATTGACAGCAGAACCAACACCAACACCAGCAGCACCAGCAGCAGTAGCTAAAGGTGCAGTGACACTAGAAATACCCGAAGCACAAAGTACGGGAACCGTAACAACACGAGAAATTTCATAAGCAGCAGCTAAAGTGGGAGCAGCTTTTTCAATTAATCCCACGGTTCCACCATGTAATGGTTTGCTGCTAATACCACCTTCAGTTTGGATAATATCAGCACCAGCTTGGACTAATTCCTCAGCTAGTTGTACCTGCTTATCCAAAGTGAGGATATGGGGTACTGTCACCGAGAGAGTGATTCCCGGCAGCATGGCACGGGTTTTTTTGGTAAGTGCGAGAACTTCTTCAGCTTCAAATTTTCTACCTTGTGCGTAGAAAGAATCAAAATTTCCGATTTCAATCAAATCTGCACCAGCTGCAACAGCTTGGACAAATTTTTCTGGTTCGACTGAGGAAACGCAAACAGGCAAACTAGTGATGTTTTTAGCTAATCTCACTAATTCCACATCAGCAGCGATATCGACAAAAGTGGCACCACCAAGTTCGGCAGCTTTAACAACTGCTGCAACATTCTGAGCATCGAAGTTGTTCAAACCGCTAATTACTTTGAGAGCGCGGCGAATTGCAAACGCACGTTGAAGAGTAGAATGCATCGTCATAGTTCTATATGTAAAGCATTAAAGTAGGACTATTGTGACACTAGAGGGCACTTCAGGCTAGTGGCTGAAGACATACACGCGATATTTTCTTGGGGAATAGGAATTTTTGCGAGGAGGGAATTAGAGTGTGTCATGAATGGTTTCCAATATTGTAAGGGCGAACGGCTGTACTCCGAGACGGAGAAGCAAGCTACGCCCCTACTTTAACTGGTCAATATATTGGTTGTGGTGGAATACTTGTTGACTGTGTTGTGCGATCGCAAAATCTGGTAATATTTATGTTCTGTGCAAAGTATATTTAACGCCTGTTGTCACTATGGCTACTTTTGAGGCTTTTAACCAAAAATTACAAGCACATATTGCGGAAAAATACCGCAAACAACCGCTTTTAGAACAGAAAATTGTCCAATTATGTTCGGTCATCTATGAACCGTTTACTATCACTTCGTTGGTAAATTGTCTGGAAAGAGCAAGCATATATGATGATAAAAGTAAACTTTTTGTTAGTAAAACTTTAACTCCCTACATTGATAAATTAATCGCAGATGGTTCGGTGGTTCAGGAGCAGAAGTTGGGGTATCGCTGTCACCCTTTGTTGATGGAAATTGCTACCCGTGATGCTGTAAAATCTGGAGATTTTCCTCTTTTTGCTTCATCGGTAGCTTTGGGACAACCAATCCGGGTTTTGTGGGAAGATGGACCTCGGAATTTCCAAAACGATTTTCAGTTTATTCGGGAAGTCAGGATTGGTTTGTATTCGCAAGATTTAAATTTTATCAATAAACAGGTTGAAGATTACCAAAAATTTGGTTTTCGAGAAAATAAGTTATCTCTGGAAGAAGTTTTATTAGAGATATGCAATAACCCTTTTGATGGTGAGTGGTTTTCTAGCTTGCCGGAAAATTTGTACGACCATTGCATTTGGATAGTTCTCAATCACTCGTTGCTGAATTTTGTACCAGCGAATGAGGCATTTGCCACGTTTCAGGAGGAATGTTTCAAATCCTCAGGGTTACATAATTCCGAAAGACTACGTTTACTGTTGACAGAACAGCTACTTTTACGCGGTTGTATTCAGGAAGCACAGGAAACTCTCGAATCTTTGCCGGAAGATTATCTCTACAATACTTCCCCTTATTGGGGTTGGTTGTGTTTCTTGCAGGGTGATAATTCTAAGGCGATCGCACATTTTATCAAGGGGTTGGGACAATTAAAAAAAGCCGCAGGAAAACGGCAAGTTTATTTTCAGACTACAGGTGGTTTATTTTATATTCTGGCTTTAATCAAAGAAGGTTCGCCAAAATCCTTGCAAGTAGCGCTAGAGCATACAAGCTGGTTAGCTCGTCAGTCGGAACATTGGTTGAGAATAATTTACTACAACTTAAAAGTGTTGTTACAAGTGCAAAGTGGGGAGGTTTCCCAAAAACGATTTATTCTGGAAGGGAGAATTGCTTTCCCTGGGGACAATAAAAGTTTAGAAGTTCTGTTTCTTTGCCTTTGTCATTACTGGGTAGATGCAGATAATGCCTTGATGTTATCGGGTTTATTAGAGCAGTATTACCAACAAGGGATAGCATCGGGTTATCACTGGTTAGGAATGGAAGCAGCAGAATTACTCTCCCGAATCAAACCAGAAAGTAGCTACGAAACCCAAGCGGAAATTTTACGCGAAGATATCGGCATCGAACATAGTATTGTTGATGTGATTAAACCCACAGAAGAATGGGAACAGTGTTTGAGTGCTTTAGCGAATATTAATTCAACTGCGATCGCAGCTCAACCCAAAAGTGAGAATCGGATGGCTTGGTTTATTACCTATCACAGTAATAACAGCTATACAATCCAAGCAAAAGAACAAAAAATTAACAAGAAAGGTGAATGGAGTCGCGGTCGTCCGATTGCCCTCAAACGTCTACGGAATACGGGTGAATTCGATTATCTTACACCCCAAGATTTACGTATATGTGGCTGCGTCGAAGTCCATTACGATACTTATTACTACGGCAAAAGCGATTATAGATTCAATACCAAAACAATATGTGCATTAATCGGACATCCTTTAGTATTTTGGGATGATACCGCAGCGAATCGTGTCGAAATTGTCAAGGGAGAACCGGAATTAATCGTTAAAAAAAGTAGACAGGGAAAATTAAGTTTAGAAATTTCCCCCAAACTGAAGGAAGACCAAAAAGTTCTCACCATCAAAGAAACCCCAACCCGCATCAAAGTGATTGAAATTACCCCCGAACACCTGCGTATCGCGGAAATTCTCGGTCATAAAAATAAATTACAAGTGCCAGCAACCGCAGAAAAACAGGTTTTAGCCGCCATTAATGCGGTTTCTGGTATCGTCACCGTTCATTCAGATATTGGGGGAGAAATGCAAGGAGCGGAAGAAGTACCCGCAGAAACCATTCCCCACGTACATTTATTACCCCTCGCTGACGGATTGAAAATCACCTTTCTATCATGTCCCTTTGGTAACGGAGGTTCCTACTTTCGTCCAGGAACTGGAGGGGAAACGGTGGTTGCAGAGATATCGGGGAAACGACTGCAAACCAAACGGGATTTGAAAGCCGAAAAACAACAAGCAGAAACTGCGATCGCATCCTGTCCAACTTTAATCAGGATTGAGCGGCAAGATGGGGAATGGCAAATTCCCGAACCGGAGGATTGTTTGGAATTACTGTTAGAATTGCAAGCCTTGGGTGATACGGTAGTTATCGAGCATCCCGAAGGTGAAAGATTCCGCGTCAATCACCACGCAGATTTAAAAGATTTTAGTTTGAATATTCAGCGTCAACAGGATTGGTTTGCTGCCAGTGGGGAATTAAAACTCGATGACAGCTTAGTACTGGATATGCAAAACCTCCTGACATTACTCGATCGCACTCCCAGTCGGTTTATTCCCCTTGGTGATGGACAATTTCTCGCTTTAACGGAATCTTTTCGCAAACGTTTGGATGAATTGCGGATGTATTCAGAAAGAAACAGTAAAGGTATCCGTTTCCATCCCCTCGCTAGCTTCGGATTGGAAGATTTTGTCGATGAAGTTGGAAAGCTCAAAGCAGATAAACACTGGCAAGAACATATTCAACGTCTCAAAGAAGTCGAAAACCTCAACCCCCAACTTCCCTCCACATTCCAAGCTGAGTTGCGGGAATATCAAATGGAAGGCTTTAATTGGATGGCAAGACTCGCTCATTGGGGAGTGGGAGCATGTTTAGCTGACCAAATGGGACTAGGTAAAACCATCCAAGCTTTAGCTGTAATTTTAACCCATGCCCAAGCTGGTGCAAGTTTAATTATTGCTCCCACTTCTGTGTGTATGAACTGGGTTAGCGAAGCCGAAAAATTTGCCCCAACTTTAAATATCATCCAATTTGGTACGGGAAACCGTCAAAAAATCCTCGATGGATTGCAACCATTTGATATGGTGGTTTGTAGTTACGGCTTATTGCAGCAAGAAGAAGCCGCGCAAATGCTATCACAAATCGAGTGGCAAACCATAGTCCTCGACGAAGCCCAAGCCATCAAAAACATGACCACCAAACGCTCTCAAGCAGCAATGAACCTCAAAGGTGGTTTCAAATTAATTACCACTGGAACTCCAATCGAAAACCATCTAGGAGAACTATGGAACCTCTTTAGATTTATCAACCCTGGTTTACTCGGTTCCTTTGAAAGCTTCAACCAACGCTTTGCCATCCCCATCGAAAAATATCAAGACAAACAAGCACGTCAAAAACTCAAAAAACTTATCCAACCTTTCCTACTGCGACGCACAAAAAATCAAGTTCTTCAAGAATTACCTTCCCGCACCGAAATTTTACTCCATGTCGAACTCAGCCAAGAAGAAATGGCATTTTACGAAGCGCTGCGACGGGAAGCGATTTCCAAACTCACCGACAGCGACGCAACCGCAGGGCAAAAACACCTCCAAGTACTTGCGGAGATTATGCGTTTACGTCGTGCTTGTTGTAACTCACGTTTGGTAGTGCCAGAAAGCGATTTACTCAGTTCCAAACTACAACTTTTTGGCGAGGTTTTGGGAGATTTACTGGAAAACCGTCATAAAGCGTTGGTATTTAGTCAATTTGTAGACCATTTACAAATTATTAAAAATTACCTTGAAAAGCAAAATATTAAGTATCAATATTTAGATGGTAGTACCCCCGCCAAAGAACGAAAAAATCGCGTTGATGCCTTTCAATCAGGTGATGGTGACGTATTCCTAATCAGCCTCAAAGCCGGAGGCACAGGATTAAATTTAACCGCAGCCGACTACGTAATTCACATGGACCCTTGGTGGAACCCAGCAGTCGAAGACCAAGCAAGCGATCGCGCTCACCGCATTGGACAACAGCGTCCTGTAACTATTTATAGGTTGGTGGCAAAGGATACCATTGAAGATAAAATAGTCGATTTGCACCAGCATAAAAGAGATTTGGCTGATAGTTTATTAGAAGGTGCTGATGTTAGTGGGAAAATTTCTACGGCAGCATTATTAGAGTTGATGGGAGTTTAGATGGTTGTGCTTAGTTTGAGTTTGATTTTGAAACGCAGAGAGAAGTTGACGGGGAGATGTTCTTCCCGTGAAACTACCCTGCGGGAACGCTAAGAGCGAACGGGAGGTAAGCGCAGAGTTTCGCAGAGTGTTTGTTTGGAATTTCACAGTTCCCTGAATGACTGGGGATGAAAATTATCAATTTACGGAAATATTACTTTCGCGACTGAATCTTAAATTATTGTAACTCTGTAACAATATATATATATTTCCGGTAACAACTATGACAGAACCATCTAACCTCCAACTGATTATTGATTTCAACGACTTCGATTTGGACGACGACGAAAAAGACGAACAAGTGCGAAACTTACGGCAAGAACTGGAAGGATTTGAGGGAATTGAGACAGTAAAACCAGTATCTGACTTAAATCCACCCATTGGACACAAAGCAATCGGTAGCATTATCACTGGCATTTTGATGGCAGAAGTCAATCCAGCTAACTTGGCAAAGCTATTTGCGTTTCTCTCCGACAGATTGGGAAATAAACCGATAAAACTCAAGCTGAAAACACCCGATGGTAGAGAATTAGAAGTAGAAGCCAGTAGCAAAGAAGAAATTGAATACGCGATCGCACAAGCAGAGAAATTCATCAAACAACAATAATATACACGTAGGGGTGGGGTCTTCCCACCCTTCTTTTATTTCTTTTATCCTAATTACAAGAACAGGAACGTCAAGCAAAGGAAGCAGCTTTAGAAGAATTACAACAGGAACGCGATCGCTATCAAGTCTTATTAGGCAAGTTGCGAGAAAAAGGAATCGATACGGAAAATTTGTAATTGATTTTTTGGAAGTTCCTTGAGACATATCATACTGAGTATCTTTATTTTCTCTATATCAAAATAAAAAGTCGGTTTTTCTCAATATAAATACTTAAACAGAACTATCTGAGTTGAAATAATTACAGAAAATCGTCAATATTTTTTTCAAAATTAACAAATCATCCATCAGTATGTTTGAATTGTTTCAGTCTTCGCAAGAATTATCTACACTGGATAGATATTATTACTGACTGAAATTTACCAGGGGGATTTTCTGTGACAAATATTTCAGGGGAACAGGGATTTATCGAACCCTACCATCAAAAAAAGCCTTCATCATCAAGAGTGGAGGTAATCGATTGCATTTCTAGCGATAATTTCAAAGTTGAGATTCTCGGTTACAAGTCATTATCGGGTATAAATGACCCAGAAACAGCACAAGCTATTTACTATGCTAATCAAGTGGGAATGCAACTCAAGCAGGTAAAAATTACTTTGCAAGGTGGAGAAGCGCAGATTGAAGCTGGTGCATTACAGTATTTATATGGGCAAATTCAAGTTGAAAATAAAGCTGGGGGAATGGCAGGTTTAGGAAAAGCCATGCTCAACAAGTTTATTACAAATGAGTCAGCATTTATTCCTCGCTATCGTGGTAGTGGCTGTATTTTCCTCGAACCTTCTTTCAGTCATTTTTTGGTTTACTACCTGAATAACGAAGAACTTATTTGCGATGGTGGTTTGTTTTATTGTGGTGAAGGTTCGCTTGATGTTGGTGCATCAATGCAAAAGAACGTTTCATCAGCTTTGTTTGGTGGTGAAGGTTTATTCCAAACTAGGATTCGTGGTACGGGAATTTGTGTGTTTGAGTTACCTGTTCCTGCTTCGGAAGTACATTGCATCCATTTGAATAATGAAACCCTCAAGGTTGATGGTAATTTTGCCTTAATGCGATCGGGTAAAATTGAGTTTACTGTGGAAAAGTCAACTAAAAATATTTTTGGGACTTTGACGAGTGGTGAAGGATTATTACAAACCTTCCGAGGTACTGGTAGAGTTTGGTTAGCTCCAACTCAAGGTGTTTACGAACAAATGCGAATAGGTGGGATTAGTAGTTTGACTCATGCACCAAAGTCATCGAATAATTTTACGTAGTGGTCAGTAGTTAGTGGTCAGTAGTCAGTGGTCAGTGGTCAGTAGTTAGTGGTCAGTAGTTAATTCCCAATGCCCAATCCCCAATGCCCAATGCCCAATCCCCAATGCCCAATCCCCAATTATCGATTAATCAAAACCCCTCGCATACCGACAGTTTTCGCACCGTAATAATCTTCGTTTTTACTATCACCTACATGCCAAGCTGATTCTGCTGGGCAATTATGTTTTGCTAAAGCGATACCGAATATTTTTCGATCGGGTTTTGCTGCACCAACTTGAGTCGAAATTGTGATTGAGTCAAAATAATCGCGTAATTCTAAGGATTGAAGTACCGAAAAAATCCGTGAATCGAAGTTAGATACGATTCCCAATTGAATACCTTTTTCGCGCCAATTTGTGAGAGCGGGAATCACATCGGGATAAACAAACCAAGGTTCTCCTGTTCCGAAGTGGATATATAATTCGCTGAAAAATGTATCGAAGTCAGCAAACTGCTGGATAACACCTGCTTGTTCAAAAGTTTGACGAGCGATCGCATACCACCATTCAAATTCATGTTGGGGAATGTCTTGAACTTCGATATCGGGAAATGTTGCTGGTGGTGCAGCTTTAATGCGATCGTCAAAAGCTTGATTTAAGCTTTCTGCATTTGCATGTACGCCAAATTCCCTCGCTATCTGGCTATAAATCTCGCCAACGCTGCCTTTGACTCCAAATAATGTTCCCACCGCATCCAGAAAAATAACTTTCGGTCGTTCCATTTCACTTTTCACTTTCAAGCCATCTTATCCAAAAATCTTATCCAAAAAATCTTATCCAAAAATCTTATCCAAAAATCTTATCCAAAAAATTCGATCCAGGAACCTTAAACCTTAACTAATTGCTTCTCTAAACTTTCGATTCCACAATGGTAGAGCAGTCAAGCCACAAAAAATCGGTACTAAAATATCATCTTAGACGGTATCCAAAAATCAAGCCAATAGTTATTAATAATTTTTCCTTTACCTCATCTCCCTTCCTTAGCGGATAGCGCTGATATTTGACCGATACGCATTTTTGTCTAATCCAGCATTGCCATTTGATGGTTGAGCATTGATGGCACGCTTGAGGGCAGTAATGCGATCGCTTGTTCCGGGGTGAGTACTCAAAAAGGTTGGTATTGAACTCTTGGACTTGAGAAGTTTTTGCATAAACGAAACCATTCCCGATTGGGCATAACCAGCACGAGTTAAGGTTTTTAATCCTCTGCGATCGGCATCAAATTCGTCTTCACGACTGCGAGGACGGTTGAGTGCTAGTTCTACCCCAAGTCCAACAGCTTTGCTACGATCTAAACCTGCTGCGGTGGCTAAACCACTAGCTACAGCACGCTGACGCATTTGTTTTAGGAGATGTTTGCCACCAATATGACCGATTTCATGAGCCATCACGCTAGCGAATTCGGCTTCATTTTCTGCGGTTTTGAGTAATCCAGTATGAACGTAAACAAAACCTCCCAAGGTGGCAAAGGCATTGACACTATCATCGTCAACCACTTGGAAAGTATATTTGAGATTGGGGCGATCGCTAAATTGAACTAAGCGCTGACCAAGTTCTTCAACATAACGATTAATTTGCGAATTGCGACTGAGTTTGACTTCCCCACCAGCAATCTGCCGATTCATCTGCTGACCTAATTCAATTTCTTGACGCTCTGATACATTAGACAGCTGAAGTACCTGCACACCACGAATTAATATCGGGAACCAATCAATCGCGCGGGATGGAAGCGGTGTACTTAAGCAAAGCGACAGAGCAACTGCTATGGAAATTAACGGATATAACCAACGTCGTCGTTTTATAAAGTAATTCACAGAAAAGCACTTCCAACTCATTATTCTTATAATTGTCCGGTCACAGGAGGGTTTTGCTAGAACGTAAAAATATTCGACGGATTTAATCGGTTGTTTGTTGCATTCTCTACACAGTCGAATCAACAAAACCAAAAAAGAGTGCATTTTCCAAAACAATGCTTCAGATATACACACAGAGGTACAAGCACTTCGGGCATCCATTCCACAAATCTTTGGTAGCTTGGAAGCCCTGGAAATGCACAACCCCATTGTTTCTGTACATGTTCTAAATAAAAATGCTTGAAATTTCGGTAGTGATTTTGGTGAAACGCTATCAATATGGTCATAATTTCGCTCAAACACAAGCCTTTTGCACGCACTCGTTTGATTCCTCCATGCTTCAATCGCGTTTTATGCCATTGAGCTTCAAATTTCTGGCAGAAGTCATCTACGTG
>JAAUPE010000205.1 GCA_012034595.1 Calothrix sp. CSU_2_0
GGTGGAAAAAATAATCTATTTTGTTCGCCAATGTCCCATGCTTCACTCAAAGCTGGAAAATTCTATCATTATTTGCTTTTAGTTTTACTTTTTATTTTGAATTCCCCAGATTTTACTTGTTCCAATGTTAATTAATCTTTACTAACAACTAAAGGTTTGCTAGATGTTTTGCAAATGATTTTTATTTAAAATGAGAAATAATCTTAAAATTATACAAATATTAATTTTAGACTTAGATAGTTGCGGCTTAATTATTCTCATTACCTAGAGATTAAATCTAAACAATAATATTTCCTAACAAGCAAAATTTTTCTAATTCAAAACGATAAGAAATAATTGTAGTTTACTAAGTGACTTAGATAAGATTTAGAATCATATAGTTATCAAAGCTAAACTTAAACATAGATTTTAGATTTTTTAATTAAATTAAAAAAGCAGAAAGACATATATGTCTCTCTGCCTATAGATATATCTTTTTAAGAAATTATACTGCCAACTTTTGTTCTAACTTTTGGATAAAATCTCCCATTTGCGGGATAAAAAAATAAATCTATTTCGTTATCAGTTAGTTTTGGGCTGGTTGGACAAATCCTAAAGTTAAACTATCTTTTGCTAAGAAGTGAGACAAATGATAAGCTCGCTCTTCAGTTTTGAGTAGAATTTGCTCGTACATATAACGAGTTGCTCTATCGCCCAAACTCTCTGCCTGAGCCGCTTGACGACGAATTAAGCCAATCATTGCTTGCTCGGCTTTGAGGTCATTTTCCACCATTTGACGACTAGAAAATATGCCATCTGGTTCTTGTTCAAAACAGCAAAGTTCTGCCAATTTATTCAGGGAAGCAACAGGAACTCCACCAAGTCCATCCAAACGTTCTCCGATGTCGTGGACATGTCCTTGGACTTGTTCGTAACTTTCATTAAAAAACTCATGTAGCGAGTAAAATTCTGCACCTTCAACGACGAAATGGTGCTTTTGATACTGCAAGTATAGTGCTTGAAAACTTGCTAATACAACATTAAATCCTTCGCAGACTGGAGTGGTAACACTCTTATCGAGAAGAATTGGATTGTCATAAACTTGACCAAAATTCCGTAACAAAGTTTGCGTTTCCGACATTGTTCTCCTCCGCTATTGAACAGTTTTATTTTTATAAACTGCTTAGTCTCTACATATTAGCATTCAAAAATATGAAAACAACCCCAATTAATATTAAAGGTAATTGATATTTTTGATGCTAAAAATGTATCTATGTTAGATTTTTTGCACATTTTCTCTATATAAGTAATCCGAAAAAAGCAAGCAGAGTTAAGCCCGTATTGACTTATATGCGATATTGTGCTTAATCAAAAGTTTGTATAAAATTTGAAAGCTGAAATTTTTTTACTAAGTGTTGGCTGGGGAGTGGTGAGTTTAGGGATTTGCAGAAAATCAAATATTCCCATCATCTATTTATGACCTGCGTCAATTGCAATGGTGGGAAGGCAGCTTCAAGGGAGAATACAAGCCAAAGGCTGGGGGAACTCTACTCCTAGAAGGAATAATTTTTTTTCAAACTAAATGAGAAAAGTTTGCACTTAATGTATCCTATATGGAGGGGCTAATTTGCGATCTTTTTCTATTGTCTGGATTGAATGGGCAGATTTTACTGCAATTTATTCTATTTTGTGAGGATTAGTTTTGAGACAACCAGTTATAAAACAAGCGATCGCAGTTGATTGGTGCGATCGCTGGCAAGTATTTTACCGTTTACAAGAACTCAATATCTGCTGTAGATGTGAGGCAAATCAGCCTTTAGTGGTGGAAGTTGAAAGTGCGATCGCGGCAATTCAAGTTTGGAGTGTCACACGTCAATTGACTTCTTCCCGTCAACAGCTAATTTCGGCTTTAGAGCGATGTTGGTATCAATGTATATAGTTCATTATTAGTTCGATTGTTTGCAAAAATGAGGTTAAAACAATGAGTAAATATGACAGTGCTGAAGTGACTCAATTTTGTCTTGAAGGGCGTTTTCTTGATTTTGTCATTAAAGATGGCTATAAGCTCAAAGGCTTGATGATAATGACTTCTGATGGAGAATATTACGTTAAATTGGCGAAGAATTTGCGATTTGGGTTTGACTTAAGATTACCTCCCGGTACTTGGTTACAAATAATTGGTACAAAAAAGTCCTGTACTGAGAGCGGGAAAGTAAAATTCAAAGCCGATCGCGTCATGGCAGCAGGTTGCGATCGTGTAAGCGAACCGGAGGTTTATCGCATAAGCGAACCGGAGATTTATCGCGAAATTAATCCGACTCCAGCAGAAGCAAGCAATCCCAAACCAGAAAAAAAAGCAGTGATTTTGATGTGTCAAAAGTCTGACTGCATGAAGCGTGGAGGAAAAGCGCTCTGCCAAGCTTTAGAAAATCAGTTAGGCGATCGCAATCTCGATAACCAAGTTACAATCAAGGCGACTGGCTGCATGAAAAACTGTAAAGGTGCGCCAAATTTAGTCATGCCATGCAAAACCCGCTACAGTGGTATTCAGGCTCAAGACGTACCCGCTTTGTTAGATAAACATTTCCCCGAAGTCACTACCCGTAAAGAATTTCAAGAGCAGGTTCAGGAAGGAAATACCGTATTACCTATAGTTTGTTAATTTTTTAGCTAGTTAGTTTTTTTTCTCTGCTTAATGAGAAAATATAACAGTAGTATTTTTGCCTAATTAATAACATCACTTGATGTTGTTTTTGCCAATAATTTTTATCTACTCTACCTTAGTTCTGAGTCAAGATTGTTGCGTCTGTCTATAATTTGAATAATCAGTCTCAATACTGAATTTATTTTAGATGGCAGAAACTTCCGAACCAGTCGAACCTGAATTTCATAAATATTTTGCATCCATTAGCGAAAAGTACAATCGCTGGTGGAATTTTTACACGCTAACGGATACTCTCGATCGGCAATCTCAAGATAAAGCTGGTTTTTCAAGCTTTGATTCACCTTTTGATTTTGGGTTGATGGTGGAAAAAGTTGAACCAAAACAGGATAAACAAGAGAAACGCGATCGCTTACCCGTGTTAGAAGCTATTCGTAAATACGCAACAGAACACGTATTATTAGTCGGCAAACCAGGTTCAGGAAAATCTACAGCTTTACAGAGGTTACTGTGGGAAGAAGTACGAGCAATCATCCAGGGAGAAAAGCGAAAAATTCCCGTTTTAATTGAACTTCGCAGATGGGATACATCACTAGAAACTCTAATTTATAAGGTTTTACGCAGTCACAAATACCGCGTAGATAAAGAAAAAATTGAAGACTTATTAGTTGATGGAGAATTATTACTGTTAATGGATGGGTTAAACGAATTACCATCCGATGAAGCACGAGATAAAGTTGCTAAATTCCGTCAAGATTATCCTGATACTGGGATGGTTTTTACTACACGAGATTTAGCATTAGGTGGAAATTTAGGAATTGATGAGCAACTGGAAATACAACCCCTGACAGTCAATCAAATAAAAAATATCATCAGGAATTATTTTCCCGAAAGTGGTGAAAATCTCTTGCGGCAATTGGAAAATCGACTGCGGGAATTGGGAGAAACTCCATTTATTTTGAAAATGCTATGTGAGATTTTTGAATCGAGTGGAGAAATCCCAAAAAATAAAGGAGAATTATTTAGCAAGTTCGATAGCAAAGTTAATTATTTTAAAGAAAATAAAGAACCTGTTCCCATCCCGGAAGGATTGCGAAGCAAGAAAAAAGAATTATTGTCATATCTTGCATTTGAGATGATGCAATCTGAAAATCCTCAAGTAAATCCTGTAGGTTTTCGCTTATCGATTTCTCGCGATCGAGCAGAAGCGATTTTAGAGAAGTTCCTCACTGGTAAAATAGAATATCCTTGGGAAAAAGCTAAAGATTACTTGGAAGGGTTATTAAAACATTGCTTGCTGGAAAGCACAACATCGGAATTAGATCGAGTTACAATTCAATTTCATCACCAGTTATTTCAAGAATATTATGCTGCGGAATATTTGCTGCGGTTGTTACCGAGTTTAAGCGATCGCACATTACAACGCGATTATTTAAACTTGTTGAAATGGACAGAAAGTATTGCGATCGTACTAGCGTTGGTGGAGGATGAAGGGCAAGCTGTGCATATTGTGCAGTTAGCGTTGGATGTTGATTTAATGTTAGGTTCAAGGCTAGCGGGGGAGGTACAAGAGAAGTTTCAAGAAAGAGCAAAGATATTTATTGATAAGCTTAAAATTCCTATCGAACATAAAAAGTTTCTGTCAATTTTGTCATCTCATACTATTACAAAAGTTAGGTATAATTTTGAACAAAAGTGGGAAGATAATATGATAGAGATTGGAGGGTATCAGCCAACTTTTTATGTCGATGAAAATGGTATACCAGTAATAGACTATACGCAAGATCAGAAGGATGAAAAAGAAAGTATTTATTATGTCAACGGTGTTGTTTACAACAACGAAAAAAGCTCATAATGAACAATTGTTATCCTTAATGCTACAAAATTTAAAAAATACAAGATTTTATGCTTCGTTTTAATGCTGCTCAAATCTTAGGAAAATAGGAAATGATGAGATTATTGATGAATTAAATCAAGCATATGATGCTGAATTTACAGAATTTCCTCTGAATTATATTGTTCGTATGGCTATAATTTCAGCATTAGGTAAAATTGGCAGAGACAAAGCCATACCTACACTTGATAAAGCTTTGAAAGACAAAGAATTAATTGTTCGTATCGCGGCAATTAATGCACTATTTAATGTTGGTGTTAAGGCATCATCCGTATTAATCAAAGCTTTGCAAGATGAAGATGATGATATTCGTGAAAGAGCAGTTGAAGCACTTGGAGAATTAGGAGATGAAAGTTATATTTTATCATTACATAATCATTTATTAATAGAAACAGAATATGGTGTCTTCTGGCGAATTATTGAAACTTTACAATTAATCCAAAATCGCTGCAAATTTTATAATCATGAAATTTTTTATTCTCCCCTAATAGAAGACGAAACAGAGAATAAATCTCAACCAATAACTTATATTGTTAATGTTAATGGAAATGTTGGTAATATCAACGCAGGAGATGTAAACATTAACGGAAATCAAATCGGTTTACAAGACGGTAAATAAATACAATTACAATAAGAAATAGCAGTAATTCAAATTCAAGATTCCCAGGAGAATGTTCTGTGGTAAAAAGCATCGATAAACAAACTGTAGTCGAAGTTCTCTGTAAAACCCTCCAAGATTCAACACCAGAAGTACGGGCAAAAGCAGCAGAATCTTTAGGAAAAATTGCTAGTGAAACTGCTGTTCCTGCACTTGTACAACTACTTGAAGATAAGTGCGATCGCGTTCGTTTAAATGTAATTTATGCTTTAGGTGAAATTGCTAGTTCCGCAGCTATCCCAGATTTAGTAAAAATGCTCCTGGATGAAAATCAGCAAATACGCATTTTTACTGTCGATACATTAGGTAAAATTGGTAGCGAAAAAGTTCTAACTTACTTGTTTCAAGCTTTAGAAGATGAAAGTTCAGAAGTTCGTTCTACAGCAGCAAATGCATTAGGACAAATTGGTTTAGAAGACGCAATTCCCAAACTTGTTAATGCATTGAATGATGAAAACGACACAGTACGCTCAAATATTGTCGAAGCAATTGGTAAAATTGGAGAGTCAATTAAATGTAATATGTCATTGCGAGGAGGAACGACGTTCGCGCTTCGCGTTCCCGAAGGGTAGCAATCGCAATGACACGATTATTATATTTATTTACGCTCATTTATTTAAATTCAAGCTGCTGATGCTTTAGTGTTAATTGTTAATCCCGAATCGGTAAAATTAATGTCAGAAAATCCTAAAAATCAAAACAGTTTTAATTTTTAATGCTCCTGTAGGTAATATAAACACGGGAGATGTAAAAATAGAAGGTGATCAAGTTGGAATTCAAAACAACTATGCACCTACACACAAAGTAATCGAACTAACTGAAAAATTAGAACAAATATTAGAGAATTTACCTAAAAATAACCCTCCACAAGAAGTGTTTATTGCAGAACTTGAAGAAGTTATTCAAACATACCCAATTACAAGCGCAGAAGATAAACGTTTATTTAATATTCAATTTGAACAATCAATTAGAACAAAATCACAAATTGCTCAAATATTATTACAGGGTGGAATTGAATTAATTAAAATACTTTGTCCAATATTGGGTATTCCCATTGAAATGGGTAAAAAGTGGTTAGAAACAGCAGAGAAAATTAAATAATTTACACTCGACTTTACTCAGATTCTTCAATTTCAGAAATACCAACCAAGTTAATAGGTGGATGATTGGGAAATTCAACAACCAGCTTTAACTCACCTCCCATTGCAGTAATATACTTCCGCAATGTTGAAAGCATCAAATCAGTACGTTGCTCCAGTCGAGAAACATTTCCTTGGTCAACTTGCAAAAGTTCAGCCATTTGTTCCTGAGTTAGCTTGAGTGCTTGTCTCAACTGCTGTCTCGTCATTTCCTCCGCAATTAATAATTTAGCCTCTGCTTCGATTTCTTTTTGCTCCTCTAGCGAAAACTCACTTAGCTTTTCTTTTAAAGTTTTTTCCATAAATTTATTACTCCTTTTTCTCTTGTTGATTTTTTAACTGCTCTAAGTGTGCATCAAATCTAGCATCGGCAGTTTTAATAAGTTGCGTATAAAAGCGACTTTCACTATCACCTGATTTATCACCTGCAACTAATAATATTGCATTGCGCTTTAGATCGAATGCAAATGCAACTCTCCAAACACCATCTGCGACTTTGAATCTTAGCTCCTTCATGTTGCTATGCTGCGAACCATTAAGCGTATCAACATAAGGTCGTCCTAATTCGGAGCCGAAAGTTTCTAACAAACTGGCACGAGTAATTAATTTTTTTCTCACATTTTTATGTAGAGCGTCAAACTCAGGTTCAAAGTCTCTATGAAATTTAACTACCCAACTCATTCATTATGCACTCAAATATATATACTTTCAAGAGCATTTTACAACTTATCGATGGTAAACTCAGCAGCGAGGATGCTATTTCCGCACTCGTGATCGAAAAGTGACAGATAATATTGTCAAAATGGCAAACAAGTATTTGTCCCTACGGGATATGCGATCGCACCGTACTTAGCCCTACATCGAATCTAATTTTCTGCGAATCAAACTACTCAAAAAATCAATAATATTCAAACATCCATAGGGTGTAACCTAATAGCTTTTATCGTGAGTTAACCTACTTACCAAAAATACCAAACATAAAATCTAAAATTGAAATATCCCTGACCTTTTTAAAAAGTCAGAGATAGGAATAATATATATTTGATTTAGTTAAGAATAACGAAATAATTTACTTGACGTGGGACATTTGGTGTAATGCAACATTAAAAGCATATTCTACAGCTTTTGACTTGCTTGGCAATAATACCTGCCAAATTCGGTAATCATTATATGACAAAATTAAATTTGCCATCTCATCGATTTTAATTTTTGTTAGTATTTCATGTTGTACTGACTCAAACTCATGCAATTTCCCACCAGCTTCTAATATTTCTGATGCAGTCTGAATAAATTTTTCTAATACAACCGTCATGTATTCTTTGCCTGCTCCCTCTGTAAAAATTTCTGACGATTTGAAAGCTGTATATTCATTTAAAATTAACTGAGCAATTTTTCTGCCTTCGTAATTATCCCAACTGTAAGGAAGGATTACATCAATATATTCGCTTTCTCGATATTTATATTCTAAATACTGATTAATATTTACTGTTTCTTGAATTAACTTTTCACCTGCAAGCAATTGATAAAGAGGTTCAATACTTGTACTAACTTTTGAGTCACGAAAGATTTTTTCTTGACTTTTTGGACATTCATATAACAAATAAGTCCAGATACCAGGACATTCTACATCTGTTCTATTTGCTTGATAAAACGTGACCGTACCATCATCTTCGCAATTATAATAAGCATTATGAATATCAATAAAATCGCATCCACGTAGGCTAATAAAACTCATTATCTTCTTCAATAAGCCAGTGATGTGATAAGGCTGACTTTCTACTTGTACATATCGTTTTTCAGTAATTACGAAACTATGTAACTTGATTGCCATTTTTTTATCCTCTTGAAATTAATCTTAATTTTTTGAGATGCAACTGAATTCAAAGCAAGAGGGAAGTTAAAGAACACAAAACAGAAAGGTTGTATTTACCTATACATAAATTTCACCAAACAGTTTAGCTAATTGATTGTTATTCAAATCACAAAAGTTTGACCTTGCTTTACCAAGTTTTTATTTTTGTTTTAGCTATTTCTGATACTTTGGTGGATTATTTTTGTTAAATAGCTCCTAACTTCCGAACAATTAAAAATTGATTGCAATAACCTTCCATTTAAATCAGATTTCGCGCGATCGCATCTCTCTTTTGGAGTATTTAAATTAACTAGCTAAATCAATGCCGATGATAAATTATGACACTAGCCGAAAGCAGCATGTATCATCCCAGTAATCCAAAATTAAGATGCAAGTCTGCGACATCAAGTCAAATGAAAACCTGCAAATTAAACTCATTTATTTGTCTTTATTAGTATTCCCAAAAACTTTTCGAGACTAACATTTTTGCCAAAAAAAGTTTTAATTTTTGCAAAACCTTGCTGTATAAGGTTTCTGTCTTCCTAATACCTAAATCAAAATTCCCAGCTAAACATTAGGAAGCTGCGATTTCAATCTAGCATCCTTACTTTTAGATGAAAATTGCCGATTAGCTAATTGCGATCGCAATATTTATTCAGTAACAAACATCAGCGACCAATTAGGTAATAACAATGTCAATCTAGAAATCACAGTGTAATCTACCAACCTCAAAAATCAATACCTTCATTGAAAGATTATTATCTTAATTAGATATGACTTGGTTTGTACAGAGGGGTCAGACCATTCATTTCAATCAACAAACAAAATCGTGTTAATTAGAATCTTAAAATGTAATTAGAACTACATCTTTTGTTAATTAAAGGTAGCATTCGACAGTATCTCTAAACTTTATAAACTTACAAAAAACTTTCAAAATGAAATATGTAATTGTCACGCTAAATACTTGATTTTTTAATTTCCATGACATAAAAGCTAAATTTTATTTTAGAGTTTTAAAATAGTATTAGGTAATACATTTTTCTGATTTTGCTCGTTAATGGCTATGTAGAAAATACTCCTCAAAAAGATAAATTACAAAGACACACTCGCTTTTATTTTTCTCCTTTCAAGTTAGTGTTTAGAATAATACTACATAAAATGCTTCTAAGACAAATATTACATTTTTTTAAAATCTCGCTGAATTATAATTTAAATCTTCTGGTAAATAAAAATAAATATTAGAGATGAAGCATTAGACATCCTTGAAAAAGATGTAAAAGAAATTATCTGTTGAAAAAATATACTACGTGGGTTGTTTTCCACTTCACCCAAAGCTATAAAACTACAGTTTTCAAAATCAAATGTATCAATTATTCTTTTTTAAGAATAAAAATTGGGATTTGGCAGGCATAAAAGTTGCCTGCCTTTTAAGTGAAATTATTTAGCCACCCCAAACTTTTTCTAACACAGTAGCCACAGGAATATCCGCTAACTTACCAGTGGGTGATTTAATTGCCAGGAATTTATCGCTTTGAGGAAGTAAAGTAGTTGGATTTGCGGAGCCAAACAAGACAATCGTGTAGGTTTGCACCGCGACGCTCAGATGTATAGGGGCACTATCCGTACATAGCATCAAGTTTGCACCTGCAATTATTGCGGTTAACCTACCGATATCATTGGCAAGCATAACTTTGATATTCGAGATAGATTCTTTGATACTGCGTACAAATACTTCATCATTGGGTTCGGCAATGACAATTATCGGCATTTCGGGTTGTTTGCGTTGAAAATCTTGAATTATATGCACCCAATTTTCTAGCGGGTAAATATTATCAGTTTCACTGATTGGAGATGAATCAGTGGCTGATAAAGTTTTCATTTCTGACGAACCGTTGAACTCGGTAGACCTACCGTAAATTAATACATATCCAGAGTCCTTAATTCCCAGTCGTTTTTGTTCGTTAGTTGCCCATTCAATATCGGCTTTTGGAACATTGACCGTTAATTCGGGGCAAGGTGAGTTTATACCTATGCCTTTGAGCAGGTCATGGTATATACAAGGTGCATACTGCTGCTGATTTAGAGGCACTTGATAGGTAAGAAAACCGGAACCTTTGCCTTGGAAACCAACACGGGTAGGAATTCCTGTTAACCAAAGAATAAGACCGATTAACCAGCTTTGTCCAAAGGTAATAGCGATATCGTATTCGCGATCGCGTATCGTACCGACCAAATTACCCCAGTCAGCCAAACTATTGCGATCGCCAAAATCAAACGCAATCACCTCCGAAACAGACTTACTCACTCGGTAAGCAGCCTTTGAACGAGGTTCGGTAACAACATCGATTTGCGCGTTAGGGTAATAGCGCTTGATGTCATCGATAGTCGGAAAGAAGAGAATTTGATCGCCTATTCCGCCGCTTACTAGGGCTACTACTCGCATAATATTTGTTTACGCCTATTCGCTCATTATTTTATTAGTAGTTAATGATTAATTGGCTATGGGGCATTGGATATTGGGGATTGGGGCTGATTGGTGGGTTGGGTTCTGGTAGGGACAAATCAAATAAATGTGGAAGAATTTAAGAGTCGCCAAGAACAGCAGCTAGCTGCCGCGATCGCGGATTATAACAGCAATTGGTCAACTTATTACGCTCAATGGTTAGAAGAACAAAGAGTGGTAGCAGCGCAAAAACAGCAACAGAAACAGGTGGCTTTAGCTGACAACACTATCTTGTGTTTAAAAAGTGATGGTGCTGCACGTTATTTGTGTCAACTCTAGAGGCGATTGATATGCAACTCTTCTGGCAAACTGTAAAAATCGCGATCGCTACCCTAGCGATCCTCG
>JAAUPE010000206.1 GCA_012034595.1 Calothrix sp. CSU_2_0
GGGCAATGGGGATTGGGGATTGGGAATTGGGGAATGGGGATTACGCATTACGCATTACGAATCAAAAATTCTGATTCCTAACTCCCAACTCCAACTCCTAACTCCTAACTCCTAACTCCTAACTCCTAACTCCTAACTCCTAACTCCCAACTCCCAACTCCTAACTCCTAACTCCTAACTCTTGAATTACTAGAGGGGTTTTCACTGCGGAATCTCAAAAAAACCGACACTTTACTTCCAGAGGTTTTATGAGTGCAACAGAAGGCAATAATCTCCCGCTTTGGGTACAGCACCGAGATGTGGTGATTGGGTACAACACACAGGCTAACATTGATTGGCGTACTGGTTCCCCACCCGATTATTCTCGTGGCAACGAAAATTTAGCGAGAGAAAGCGTATGCAATCACATTGAAGGTTCCCTAGAGTCGATAGTGCAAAACTTAGTGCGAACCTTTGAAATGGAGGTATCCTTCAAAACAAATCCCCAACAATGGTTATCGGTGGTACAAGATAAATTCCGCGTCAGTACAAATGGCGATCGCGAATTTGATGCTGCCGAATTAGGGGCAAAAGGTACGTATAATGCCTTCATGGCGGATTCAGAACATTACAAGTCATCTGAGGAAAGCTTTGATTCGTCACACAAAACATTCCATACATGTTTTCCCCAGGGTTTTCCTTGGGAATTATTGGAAGTATATTCTGGACCACCGAATGTCACATTTAAATGGAGACACTGGGGACATTTTCGAGGGCAATACAAAGATTTTGCTCCCACTGGTGAAACAGTGGAAATTATCGGCATGAGCGTAGCACGAGTCACCGATGATTTAAAGATTATTTCAATGGAACATTACTTCGATAATTCTTTATTTTTGACAAGGTTAACAGCTGGAGGTAAAGTAACTGATGATACTACTAATAAGAGTGGTTGTCCGTTTAATCCATTGAGTCATTCATTGAGTAATTCATTGAGTTCGCTTTTTAAACGATTCAAGAAGAGTTGATAAATAGGGGTACAGTGGGTGTCGCTGTACCCTTAAATTATTGATTAGAAGATTCAATAGAACTATGGGAAATTGGCAATGACAACATACTATTACGTTTTAGCAAGCCAGCGCTTTTTACTCGAAGAAGAACCCTTTGAAGAGGTTCTTAAGGAACGAACTCGTTATTACCACGAACAAGAGAAAGAAATTGACTTTTGGCTGGTTAAGCAACCTGCTTTCCTTGAAGCAGCGCAAATGCAAACAATTAAGGGTAAATGTCCCCAACCATGTGTGGCAGTAATTTCCACCAACCAGCAATTTATTACATGGTTAAAACTGCGTTTGGAGTATGTAATTACAGGTGAGTTTGCAGCACCTAGCGAGTCAATACCAGAGCCTTTGGCATCATTAGTGACTGCGTAGAAGCTAGAAGGTAATGGCAAATGGGCATCAGGTAATTTCCTATTGCCCATTTGCCAAATTTTGGGAACAAAATCTATTTCGGGGAATCTTGTAAGAGAAGCAATTTATGTATTCAACTGTGGTAGAGAGACTTCAGACTGTATCTAGTGCAATTACGATCGCGATCGTATCGCTGTTGGGTAGCGTGAATTCCGTTATGGCTCAACAGAAAACTCCCACCTGCCGACCTCCGAACGCTGGTGAATATCTTCTATTGATTATAAGTCCTAGTACTGACAATCAAAACCAGTTACGCCGGGTTTTGCCTTCCGAAACCACCACCAATGTATGTAGATATCTTAATGATACTGTAACGCGCATTGGTGGTTTTGCCAAACTTGACGATGCGAATCGTTGGGCAAGATTTATACGTGATTCTGCGGGATTGTCGGCAATTATTACTACTAGACCCCAGGATACACCAGTCGCTCGACCAGCCAACTTTAAGCCGCAAGCGCTTGGTCAAGGCTATGCAGTATTAGTCGATTATTTTAACAATCCCGATGTCGCAAAACAGGTGCAGCAAGTCGTTGGAGGTGATATTGGTTTTGTTTCTTACGCACAACGTCCCTATTTGCTAGCTGTATTTACAACTAATTCCAAAGATGCCCAAACCACACTACAATCATTAAGCGAACGTGGCTTTTTTGCTCAGTTAGTTGATGCGCGTAGGGTAATGTTGTTGCGTCAAGTTGTGAAGCTTCAGTAATATTACAGGAATCTTTCATAAGGAGATGCGATCGCATTGCAATTGCGTCTCCTTCTATCTTCTATGTTATACGAATTCAATAATGATTGCAATACATCCAACGGTAGAGACGTAGCAGTGCTACGTCTCTACAAATATCTATCTGTCGCGTTGTTTTTTCAAATTGGTATTAGATTAATTTTCATCCTCTTAGTTTTAGATTCTGACTACTAACTGCTGAATGTTTTAATGTTCTCAAAATTATCCTTCTCTAAGTGCGGAAATTACTTGTTCGGTGATATCTCTTCCACCTTTGAAGTTATCAATTAAGCATTGAATTGTGTATATAATTCCCCAAGGAATGCCCCACCAACCCAAAAAAAGTGAAATTAGAATAAACTTAATGCTTTTACTAAAAGTGGATTCTCCGGCTTTGATGAAGTAAATATCCGAACTACGTTTAAAAGTTAGTATAATTATTGAGAAGCAGTAAGGAAAAACAACAAATTTACCACCATGAGATAGTTCTTTGTTGACTTCTTCTACCGTCATATTATCTATACCAATAATTTTCGCCATTTTCTGATTTGATTAAATTATTTAGTTAGTTAAATTTATCTTTCTTTGAGTGGTTTATTTGATTTGATTAAAAAATATTCCAGTGGAAAATCGAACATCTTTAAACTATCTCATTTCTTGCTTTTACGTCGCCACACACCCTTAACTATCCTAATTTCATCAAAACTATAATCATCACCTAAATACTCTTTAATGGGTGTTAGAGCAACATCCCCAAGGGTATCTAAGACTTTCCAAATCACTTTTTGCTTATCCGCAGGCACTAATACATTAATATCAATTGCCTCATTTTTTTCAATCAAATCTGATAAATGACGGATTACTGTTGTTGGTCGAATATTTCTTTCTTGAGCAATTTCATCAATAGTCATGCCTTGTTGATGTAGCTTTAATGTTGTTAATTCAGTAGAAGAAGGTGAATGAGCAATAGGTGCAGGTTTAATCTCGATTTTTTGAGTTGTTAAATTATTCTCTTGGCAAAAATTGCGAATTGCTGATAAAAAGTTATCACCATAATCAGCTAACTTTTTACTACCAACCCCAGAAATTTTACTTAAATCTACTTTCGTTTGCGGACGAATATGTGCCATTGATTTTAAAGTTGCATCTGAGAAAATAATATATGGAGCAACACCTTGAATATCAGCTAAAGTCTTACGCAAAACTCGCAACTTTTGCATTAACATCTCACTTTCAATCGTGTTAATACTAGTTTCTTTAAGACTTGCTTTCTGAACTATGGGAACTGCGATCGCAACTTGACGCTGACGACGCATGATTTCCCAACTTAGAGCATTTAGCTTTAAGACAAAATAACCATCTGTACTTTGTTCGACTAATCCTTGCTGTAACAAAGAACGTCCTAACATTTTCCATTCATCATTAGTTCTATCTTTGCCAATACCGTATGTCGATAATTGCTCATGGTCATATTGTTTGATTTTTTCGGTTTTACTACCACGCAAAATATCAATAATATGATTCATCCCAAATTTTTCTTTAGTTCTGGCAATACATGACAGAAACTTCATTGCTTCCACAGTCCAATCTTGGGTTGGTTTTGGATAGCGACAATTATCACAATTACCGCAATTCCCATCAAAACGTTCGCCAAAATAACCAAGTTGAATTGTCCGACGACAAATAGTACTTTCGGCATAATCGATTGTTTGCCTGAGTTGTTGTTTCGCTATTTTTTGCTCTTGTTCATCGGTTTTTTGATTGATGCTCCATTCGATTGTTTTCACATCACCAAAGCTAAAAAATAGGGTACATCTCGACTGTTCCCCGTCTCTTCCCGCACGTCCAGATTCTTGATAGTAACTTTCAATATTTCGAGGTAGATTATAATGAATAACCAACCGAACATCGGGTTTATTAATCCCCATCCCGAAAGCAACTGTTGCTACCATTACTCGCACATCATCGCGAATAAACCTCGTTTGATTGGTGCTGCGTTCTTCGTCGTTCAAACCTGCGTGGTATGGTAAAGCTGATACCTTGTCATGGTGGAGTTTCAGAGCTAGTTCGTCAACTTGTTTGCGAGTCAGGCAATAAATAATCGTTGAACTATCGTTTTCGCGAACCAATTCTAATAATTCTGCATAGGAATTTTTGGTTTTAGGACGAACTTCATAATAAAGATTTTCGCGGTTGAAACTGGCAATATGAATGTTAGGTTGCTTCAATCCCAACTGTTCGATAATATCTGCACGCACTCTATCTGTAGCGGTTGCGGTAAGTGCAAGTACGGGAACATTATGAAAACGCGATCGCAGCGATCGCAATTGACGATATTCTGGACGAAAGTCGTGTCCCCATTCCGAGACACAGTGCGCTTCATCGATGGCAAAACTGGAAACACCTACTTGATGGTGAACTAGATCGAGAAACGGCAAAAACCTTTCGCTCATCAACCGTTCGGGTGCAACATACAATAATCTAATCTTACCTTCGAGTATCGCTTGCTCCCGCGATCGCACTTTATAACTATTTAAGCTACTATTCAAAAACGTCGCCGCAATCCCATTTTTTCGCAATGCATCCACTTGGTCTTGCATTAATGCTATCAAAGGTGATACAACCACTGTTATGCCTTTTTTCACCAGTGCTGGTAGTTGAAAGCATAACGATTTCCCACCCCCGGTTGGCATTACTACCAACATATCCCGATTTTCCAGAGCTATTTCAATTATTTGCCTCTGTCCAGGACGGAAATTATCGTAACCGAAGTAAAATTTTAATGCTTGTTCTAAGTGAGAATGCGTAATCATGGATTTGGTAGCGGAGATTAGGCGCAAATCAATGCAGCGACTGGTTTATCGAACTCAAATTTATCTAACCAAAATTATCAAACCACAAATCGATACATTTGTTTTGCCTATCTTGCGATTGTATCCTGACTGACGATATTTACAGCAACATATTTCTACATTTAATTTAATAAATTTTAATATAAATCGCGATCGCAGATAATGGAACGGGAATGTCAGTAGAGATTTACAAACAAATTTTTGACCTATTTTTCACCACAAAACCCGTTGGGAAAGTTACTGGTATGGACATGTCCATCAGAAATCAAATTATTATCCAAACTATTACCCAAAAGCATAACGGCAAATTAAACTGCGTTTCTACCTCAGAAAAGGAACAGAATCTTCTATTCAAATTCCCATTCATCAATAAAGACGTTCCACTGGAACGTCTTTAACTAAAGGATATTTATTTTACCAAACATAATTATTGCATCAAAGCCTGAAAATCAACATCATCGCGAATATCATCAAAATCAGCCTCAGTTTTTATCATTTGCTGATATTGATTTGGACTGCGCTGAATTGCTTCCCGCAAACTCAAAACCGCTTGCGAAACATCACCTTGGAGTGCATGACAACAAGCTTTGTTATACCAAGCAGAATCATCTTCAGGATTTAACTTTAAAGCATTCTCAAAAGATGCGATCGCATTTTTGCTATCACCCAATTCATACAACACCCAACCGTGACTATACCATGCTGCTTCATCGTCCGAATTGAATTTTAAGACAATGTTATAGCAAGCTAAAGCATCTTCATAGCGTTGCAAATGTTCCAATACATTGCCACGATTGTACCAAGCAGAATCATCCAAATAATTAATCCTCAAAGCGTTATCAAAACACATTAACGCTTCATCATATTCTTGTAGCTTGTCACACAAAACCGCACCGAGACTCAACCAAGCTTCTTGATAATTAGATTTAATTTTCAAAGCCTCTTGGTATGCGTTCACAGCTTCATCATAGTACCCTAAATCGGTAAAACTATCAGCGCGATCGCACCAAAGCAAATGGTCATTTACCTCAGTTGGTAACACCTGAAACTCACAAGCTAGTAAATCCTGGACTTCCCTTTCATTTAGCATAACTACCCACCCCAAGAGTTAATCAACCTTAAAACTTGGTCAATATTGTTAACTTCAACTATTTCCGATAATTTCCGGATTTTTTGAGCTTATCTCTTGATAATCTCCAAAATTATTAATATTATGTCGCCATTGTTGCACTTTAATCTGTATTTCTTTTGACAAGCATCTATCAAATTGTTGATAAATTGGTAACCTTGGCACTAATTGCCAACCCTTAGTTTCTAAATCTTTTTTTAATATTTCTACCCGTAGATGGGGATAATCAGGATTCACCTCATCTTTTGGTGAAATTCCACCTAAATCACTTGCTCCAGCTTCTAAACAAGCAATTAACCACTGTCGATCGGGAACTAAATTTGGTGGTATTTGAATCGCTATATCCCCAGGGAGAATCTTCCTTGCTTCCGCGATAACTTCAGGTAGTTGTAGCGGGTTAAATCCTGATGCAGTATAGCTTTGTTGACTTCCAGGACTATGGGGTTGCAAGATAACTTCTTGAATATGATTGTAGCGTTGATGTATCCGAGAAATTGCCTCTAAACTACGAGTGCGATCGCTTTCTTCTTCCCCAATCCCTAGTAATATACCTGTTGTAAAAGGTACTTGTAATTCACCAGCCCATTGTAATTGTTGTAACCTTACTTCTGGTAACTTACTTGGTGCGTATTTGTGGACATTCTCTGACAATTTTGGTGTTAGTTGTTCCAACATCAAACCCATTGAAACATTAACTTTTTTCAGAGACTGCATTTCCTCAAAACTCAATGGTCCAGCATTAGTATGTGGTAAAAAGCCCATTTTTAGTGCTAAATCGCACAAGTTATAAATAAGTTGAAACCACTCTTGACGACGGGACGAATGAGGGTGTACTTCTCCACTAAGTACGAGAATCTCACAGACAATTTGGTTTTGGTTGTGACTTTTATTTTGTAAATTTTGAAATATATTTTTTGCCTCAGATAAAGTCATCCAAGGGCTTTTACCAGGTTCCGCACGAAAATTACAATAAGTGCAGCGATTAAAGCACTCATAAGTTGGGACAATAGTATAAGCTGGACTGTAGGTAATATACATAGGTAAATGGGAATAGAGAATGGGGAATTGGGCATGGAGAATAATTAATATTTTCCTCTTTCTAATCCTTTTATTTTCTCTAAATTTTTACTTTCCCTAACTTTTGATTTTCTAATCTTCTAGCCATTTAATTCTCTCTAATTCCTAATCTACATATCCCAATCCCAATGCCCAATACCCAATGCCCAATGCCCAATACCCAATGCCCAATGCCCAATGCCCAATGCCCAATGCCCAATGCCCTATGCCCATTGTTCACATCCCATATATTGCTGTTTAGCGTAAATATTCTTCAAATGCTTCTTAACGGTATTAATCGTAATATAAAGCTGTGCGGCAATTTCCTTATAAGAAAAATTTGCACGACGTAACAACCAAACTTCAGTTTCCCGTTCAGTTAAACCAAATTTTTTTGCATCTCTAATCGCCATATTTTGGCTAGATTCGTGACAATCTTCAAGAGTCACAATCATATAATTATCTTCATTATCATCAAATTCTAACCATCGCACTCGAATCCGCAATTTTACAGACTGTTTATCGACTTCAAACTCCATAAAAATTTTTTCATTGGGGAAAAGTTCGCGACTCTCAATCAAAGACTCACAAACCTGCCAAATTTCTACTGGTATGGCACTTCCTTGATTTTCAGGCGATAATTGCAAGCAGATTTCTCGCGCACATTCGTTTGCATGGAGCAATTCACCTTCACTATTAACTACCAAAATGCCATCGACAAAACTTTCAATCACTGCCTGCAATAAATACGTTTGTGGGAATGGCAGCAAATTTTTACTATCAATATAATTTTCGCAATATTTACCATCAAAAATACTTCTTTCGGTAGATGTTATATCATTTTTGTTGCTAAAATCAGGTGAAAACATAATTTATTTCCTCGAACAATACATACTCACGACAAAATAAACAGAAAAAAAAGTAACAACAATTCAGATAGCAGTATTATTATTTCGGGTAATCTGTAGTTGCAATGATTTACTCGCAACTATTCCAACCATGACGAAGCAACTTTGCCTGTAGCGAATTTTGCGGAATCGTCCTGAAGTAAGGTGAAGTTTTGACCAGCTACCAGGAACAAAGCTGTCATTATGCATCTAACTAATATTGACCAATTCTTCCCTCCGGAAGAACAGCGCAAATATGTCATGCAATTACAAGGACAAGTTGGTTTAACACGTCGTCGGGCTGAATATTTTGTCAAACTATGGGCTTATTTATTACTCAAACAACAATATGAAACGGGGAAAAAACCCCAACTACCTCTTACAAAACTCGATTTACCAGAAGGATTTGTTTCCTGTACCCATCGGGAAGCGCAAGAACTTTTCTATAGTGACTCAGAGCGAGGAAGCGATCGCGCAGCAGGAATGATGCTGGATAAGCTTGTTGGCTTAGGATTAATTGAAAAAAACTTCGATGGCAACACCATTTGTATCCGAGTACGTTGGCGATCGCAACTTACCGAGCAACCAAACCCAGAAAACCCCAGCCAAAATCCCGAAACAATCGAATTAATTCCCGATGCATTCAATCCCAGAATCGACACTATCCCCGTTGCCAACTTTCTGACTCATTATTACAACTGGATTAACAATAAAAATACCATTCTTCCCCACCGCATTGCCCGCATCCTACGTACCTGGGCAAATCAATACCCTACAGGGATGCGTGTACTCCGACATCCCGATACCCAAAATGCCGTCGCTTTCTATACCCTTTACCCTGTAGCGACAGAATCCGAAGAAAACTTCTTTTTACCTCCAGGTAAAAGCCTGTATTTAAATGCAAACACAGAAATCGACCCCATTAAAATAGCAAAACCTGGCGATACCTCATGCACCTCACTTCAAGTTCGCGCATGGCAAATCGATTTTCCGTACAAAAACGAAAATAATATAAAGCAATTATTAAGAGATGCGAAGAATACCTTAAATATAATCCAAAATGATTTCCCCAACTTGTGCGATTTCTACACCTTACCCATGCATCCAGCCGATCAACAGCTAGCATCAGCACTTGGTTTTCAGAACACCACCTCAGATCAAATGCGATCGCTCTACTGGATGTACATTCCCATAGATAAATTTGTTACTGTCGATATCGATAGAGCCATATCAAGCATAAAGTTTGATTAAGGAAACGTTAGGCGGACTGAAAGACTGCTATTAGGCACGCAGTATTGAGTGTTATTGGCATCCAAAGTTTGTTGTGATAAGATTACTGAGCAAAAATTGAATATGCTACTTATGTATATCTTAAAGACTGGTGTTTCTACACTATTAGCTGCGGCAACCTTTTTTTCAGGTTCTTTAATTGTTTCCCAGACATCCCTAGCAGATTCGAGCGGTACAATAGTAGCACCTTCAAGTCTAAAGACCCCGATTCTCAATAGAGCAATTACCACAAGCGAAGTATTTGCTGCTCAGACGGCATGGGGAAAAGGATTAGTGGCTATTTCTACCACTTATGATAAGAATGGCAGAGATGCTGCTAAAGCATTGGCTGAAAAAGTAATTGACGAAGCCTATGCTTACCAATTCGGTCCTGTCCTTTTTAAGCCCACACTCACGGTTGCTCCACAGACATTTCGTACTACTCGTGCAGGAGCTTTATCCTACTTTGTCGGGGGCGATCGTGCTTTTCCAATGGATACGGGTTTTGCATTAAAACATTGGCGCAAAGTAGAGATTAAGAATGCAGCTATCTTCATTTCTGGCAACACAGCTACGACGATGGGCAATGTGATAATCACCGATAAAGACGGTAAGGTCACCACAGTAGATAAGACTTGGCAGTTTTTTAAGGATGATCGCGGCAAGGTGCGTATCATTCTTCACCATTCCTCACTACCTTATACAGGCAAATAAATTACGCGGCTCTTGCACTACAGCACGATCTGATTTTGGTGAAACGCGATGCTCATTTTCAAGAGGTGGAGAATTTGCAAACTGTAGCATGGTAAGTACAGCCACCGCATAACAATTTAAATGTAGCGGACGGTTTAAAGGTGCTGGTACTGAGTTTGAGGTTTTCTATCGCTGCTGATTTGAAGCGTCAACCCTCAATTATTAAATGCGATCGCAGTTAATAAATTTTTGCTCGTCCCGGATTTCTCACCACGTCTCTCAAAGCCCTATAAAACCCAGATTTATGCATTTTGTACTGCTCCAAAATTTTACCGAACAAAAATGCCAGAAATCCAACCTGGGCAAAGATTATGGCGAATGCGATACGTCTTTGACGTTAAGCTCTGCTTATCGCTTTGCTTGTGAGAAATGCGGGTCGTCCGTCCCATAATCAAAAATAATGCGAATCCCCAGGAAATACCCGCAAAATCTATACGTTAAGTTTTTTCACTCTAATTCATAACATAGTGCGATCGCTCCACTTAAATATGCGATCGCGCCCAATAAAATTTCGTTTCTACTTTACTCTCTTCTTGGCGACTCCGCGTCTTGGCGGTTTTACCCAATAAATTATCTATCACCCAATTCGTTCGGAAACCTGCAAACCCTTGTAGTGATTACCCCAAACCGGAATTATCAAAATCTTTATTAAAAAGCTTTACAAAATTTCATATAGACGTTAGTATTTACTCATCGGCAGGTAAAAAGACCTACCCGATACATTCATCACAAATAAAGCAATCATAAAAACATGACCGCAACCTTACAAAGACGCGAAAGCGCCAACGTATGGGAAAAATTCTGTAGCTGGATAGCTAGCACAGAAAATCGCATCTACATCGGCTGGTTCGGTGTATTGATGATTCCCAC